>JBEIPH010000204.1:0-3317 GCA_040377115.1 Micavibrio sp.
AACAAGGTCAGCGTCCAGGCTGGCAACATCCAGTGACTCTGGACGTGCTGCTGCGATGTGCATCGCCAGCTGACGGCCAAGAGCGCCCAGCTTGTCTTTGTCGCCGGTTGATTCAAGCGCAACCAGAACACCGATTTTGCCACGGTTGGGGGCAACAGCGTTGTGGATGTAGGTTGCAACAATGCCTTGACCAACCTCAAGCTTGGCGGTGCGGCGCAGTGTCATGTTTTCACCGATGCTGGCGATCAGGCCAGTCAGCGAAGCTTCAACAGTTTTGCCATCAGCAAGGGTTGCTGTTTTCAGTGCTTCTGCATCGTTGATTTTGTTTTTCAGCGCGAGGTCAGTTGCCTGAGCCAGCAGCGTCTGGAACTGGTCGTTGCGGGCAACGAAATCGGTTTCAGCGTTCAGCTCGACGATAACGCCAACGTTACCAGCGGCAGCAACACTTAACAGACCTTCAGCAGCAGCGCGGCCAGATTTTTTGGCAGCAGAAGCGAGGCCTTTTTTGCGCAGATAGTCCATCGCAGCTTCGATGTCGCCATTGGTTTCGCCAAGCGCCTTTTTGCAATCCATCATGCCGGCACCGGATTTTTCACGCAGTTCTTTAACGAGTGATGCGCTGATCTCAGCCATTTTATTACCCTCTTCGTGTTTGTTTTGTTAATTCAATTTTTTGCGCGGGCGGGGCAAGAGCCGCAAGGCCCTGCCCCGTCATCCGTGCAATCGTTTATTAGCCTGCAGCTGCGGCTTTAACTTCGCTTGCGTCCTCGAGGCTCTCTGGCTCGGGGTTGGCAGCAGCGCCGGTGTCTTTACCGCTGGCGCTTACTTCTGCCTGCAGACCATCGAGAATAGCGTCAGAGAACAGGTCGCAATACAGGTTGATAGCGCGGGTAGCGTCATCGTTACCTGGGATCATGAAGTCAACGTTATCTGGATCACAGTTGCTGTCGACAACGGCGAAAACAGGAATGCCAAGACGCTTGGCTTCCAGGATCGCGTTGGCTTCTTTCACAACGTCGATAACGATCATCGCGTTGGGCAAGCCGCCCATATCTTTGATACCGCCAAGTGCTTTTTCCAGCTTCTCTTTCTCGCGGGCGAGGTTGAGCTGCTCTTTCTTGGTCAGGCCATGCTGAACTTCTGGGTTGGCAAGCATGGTGTCGACTTCGCGCAGACGCTTGATCGAGTTTGAAATGGTGTTCCAGTTGGTCAGCATGCCGCCGAGCCAGCGGTAGTTAACGAAGTACTGGCCAGAGCGCTTGGCGCTTTCAGCGATTTTCTCGCTGGCCTGACGCTTGGTACCAACGAACAGAACGCGGCCACCTTTTGCAACGATGTCGCGCAGGTTTTTCAGCGAGTTGTGCAGCATTGGCACGGTCAGTTCGAGGTTGATGATGTGAACGTTGTTGCGCTCGCCAAAGATGTAAGGCTTCATCTTCGGGTTCCAGCGGCGGGTGTGGTGACCAAAGTGAACGCCTGCTTCAAGAAGTTGGCGCATGGTAAAAGTTGGCATAGCCATGGGTATCGTATCCTTTCGGTTTGTTATGGGCCTCGTGCGGGGCGTTTGCGCCCGGATCAACCGGACACCGAAAGCGTCCCCGCCTGCGGATTCCCCAGACATCGACATGATGTAAGAGGTGAGCGTTTTATAAGGTTTTTAGCCCGTTTTAGCAACCAAAACCTTGTGTTTATGAGAAAAAGAAAGGCCCCGAAGGGCCATTTGGTATAAAATATAACAAAATCAATGCTTAAGAAGCCAATCGGCGCCCACATTTGAAAACATGGCACAACCTGCCCCGTTTCATCAGTGCCCCGCGTGTCTTGGCAGCCGCCATTTTGGCTTTGCTCTCGAGCATCGCCAGGTATTGCTCCAGCGCAGCCTCGGAAGAGGCCATAGAAACCGCGCTTTCACGGGGTTTTGCCGATCTGGGAACAAGTTGCGGACCTTTTGCAGCACCAGTGGTCATGTTGGGACACAGCCATGTTGTTAATATATTATGGTAATATATTACGATTCTTATACTTATGTCAAATAATTAAACGCGCTATTTTTCGATGATGTTATCGACGCCGTTGATAACCCTCAGCTGCTTGGCCGTGCCTTCGCCCACACCCCAGCCTCCCGGCAGGTCAATCACAGCCTTGCCGTGCGGTGTTGGCACAATAACCTGCGCGCGCACGCGGCCCTGCCCTGTGCCAATCAACACCTGTTTCATCGGTGCCACGGCTTCGACACTGCTGACATCGATGATCACCTGACGCGTCATGCTTTGAACTGCCGTTGTCAGGGGTTCGATGCTTTGAGCCAGATAGCGCAGTTCTTCTTCGTTTTTGCGATCAACTTCGACGGACAACAAAATTGGCGTGCCTGCCTCCAGCAATTCGCGGCTTGCATTCAGCAGCTCTGAAAACACCATCATTTCAAAAACGCCGTAAGGATCCGACACCTGCACAAAGGCAAAGCGGTTGCCCTTTTGCGAGGTACGCTCTTGCTTGCGCACAACAATCCCCGCCATGCGCATGCGGTTGGTCGTGCCGCGCATCAGTTCATAGGCGACTTGGTTGGATGGAATAACCTTCAGGCGCTCCAGCTGCGATGTCATGTTATCAAGCGGGTGGGCAGACAGATAAAAACCAACCGCGTCAAATTCATGGCGCAGCAATTCCAGCGGCTCCCACTTTTCAACCTTTGCCAGCTCAGGTGCGGGCAAGCTGTCTTGCGCGCCACCAAACAAATTCACCTGTGCGCTGGCGCGTTCTTCGGCATTGGCGGCCGCATAGCGCAACAATACTTCTGCTGTTTCAAACAGGCTGGCACGATTGGGGTGCATGGTATCAAAGGCGCCCGCTGCAATTAGTGATTCCATCTGGCGTTTATTAAATGCCTTGGTATCGATACGACGCGCAAATTCAAACACGTCTTTATAGGGGCCGTTTTCTGCACGCTCGGCGATGATGCGCTTCATCGCTTCCTCGCCCACGCCCTTGAGCGCTGCCAGTGCATAGCGGATGGCTTTTTTGCCATCTGGCAGTTTTTCTACCGAAAAGCGCGGCAGCGATGTGTTGATGTCAGGCGGCAGTAATGTCACCTTCATCCGGTTCAATTCCTGACGCAGCACAGCCAGTTTGTCGGTATTGCCCATATCCTGCGTCAGTGTCGCCGCCATGAACTCAACAGGGTAATGCGCCTTGAGATATGCTGTTTGATAAGCAATCAAGCCATAAGCCGCCGAGTGCGCGCGGTTAAAACCGTAACCTGCGAATTTCTGGATCTGGTCAAAAATCCCGCTCGATTGTGCTTCGGGGATATTATTTGT
>JBEIPH010000185.1:0-3714 GCA_040377115.1 Micavibrio sp.
GACGATCCACCACATCCCAGAAACGGCCCCAGTCGGGGTAATTCGGCACGCCTTCAAACACCAACGATGTTGCACCATTGGCCAGTGGCCCGTAAACGATATAGCTGTGGCCCGTGACCCAGCCCACATCTGCCGTGCACCAGTACACATCACCATCTTTGTAATCAAACACCGCTTCATGCGTTAGGGCCGCGTAAACCAGATAGCCACCTGTGGTGTGCAAAACACCTTTTGGTTTGCCAGTCGAACCTGAGGTGTAGAGAATAAACAGCGGATCTTCCGCATTCATTTCTTCGCAGGTGCAATCGGTTGGCTGTTTGGCGCAGATGTCATGATACCAGACGTCGCGGCCATCTTTCATGGCAACGCTGCCGCCTGTGTGGCGCAGGGTAATAACTGTATGCACCGCAGGGCAGTCTTTGAGTGCTTCATCGCAATTGGCTTTCAGCGGTACATGTTTGCCACCACGCAGGCCTTCATCCGCCGTAATCACCAGCGTGCTGTCGCAATCAAGAATGCGATCGCGCAAGGACGTTGGCGAGAAGCCGCCAAATACAACGGAATGCACAGCGCCAATACGCGCGCAGGCCAGCATGGCGTACACAGCCTCGGGGATCATGGGCATGTAAATGGTGACACGATCACCTTTTTTAACACCGCGCGCTTTCATTGCGTTGGCCAGTTGGCACACGCGGTCTTTAAGCTCGCCGTAAGTGATGTGGCTTGAATCGCCCGCCTTGTCGCCCTCGCGGATCAGGGCTGTCTGGTTTGCGCGCTTGGGCAGGTGGCGGTCAACGCAGTTCCAGCAGGCGTTGAGCGTGCCATCGCCGTACCACTTGATATAGGCGTTGTTTTTGTAATCAACGTCCTTGACGCGTGTGTAGGGTTTGATCCAGTCAATACGTTTGCCTTGCTCGGCCCAGAATGCGTCAGGGTTATCGATGGATTGTTTGTAAAGACGCGCATAGTCGTCTTTCTTGAACAGCGCCTTGTCGGCAAAAGCGGCGGGAACGGCAAAAACCTCGGTCATGACAAAACCTCCTGCTGTGAAAAGATGCGAGGGAAGTTTACGCCAAACTTGCCTTTGATGAAAGGGCGGGCAGCCCCAGGTGCGTCAGGATAAAATCCGCCCGCGCCATGATCGGCATGACCGGCACGCGGGTAACGTCATAACCAAGGCGTTGATAGTCCGCCAAAAACATCTCCTCAAGCTGTTGCGCCGCAGCATTATCCTCCGTGCGCACGCTGTCAGCCTTGATGGGCAGGCGATCAAAAAGAAATATCGCGTGGTATCTGTATTTTTTCGCCGCTTTTTCCACGGGCGCGATATCAAGGCCCGCCTGACGAAAATAAGCAAAGCTGTCGGGGATGCCACGGTCCATAAAAATAATTTTGTCGGGGTCTTGCGCGTCTTCGAGCGCAGATTTGCGCATCAAAATATCGCGTTGCAGGGCCCGCGTGTTTTCAGGGCTGCGGATATCGGCCAGCGTTTGGCCTGTGGCCAGTTTTTGCTCGATCAGGTCACGCGCAACTTCGGCCTGCGTTGCGTAGCCGGCCGCAGCCAACATATCAATCACCGATGTCTTGCCCGATGATGGTGCACCTGTGATGGCAATCCACTGTGTGTTGATCATGCAAGACCGATGAGTTTTAAAATTGTTTTGGCTTCGCTTGCCGTCACTGGCGATACCGACAGGCGCGATTGTTTGACAAAGGCCATGTTTTTAAGGCTTGCATGCTCTTTGATGGCGGCGAGGGTTAGGGTGTTTTTGGCGGCCTTTGGTTTGCCAACCACCACCATGCCAAATTTATTTGTTTCATCAGTTGGGTCAGGGCGATAGGTGCCGGTAACCTCGACCACACCAACGATCTCTTTGCCCTCGTTGGAGTGATAAAAGAAACAGGTGTCACCCGCCTTCATGGCCTTGAGGTTATTGGCGGCCTGATAATTGCGCACACCTGTCCAGTCGCTTTTTTTATCCTTGAGCATTTGTGCAAAGGAATAGGCGTCAGGTTCTGACTTGATCAACCAAAAACTCATTTTTTACTCCCTATGAGATACGGGTTTTACTCCCCATAAGATACGTGGTTGTTATTCTCTCTCTGTTTTCAAATCGCGCGCCAAAAGATTGCGGATGATGTCATCAAGCTTGGCGTTTTCATGGAGCAACGCGTAAACAGCGGTGCAAATCGGCATGTCAATTGACAGCCTGGCGGCTTCTGCGGCAACGGCTTTGGCGGTGGCAACACCTTCGGCAACGGTGACACGGCCCGCCGTGATATCGGCAAGTGTTTTGCCTTGCCCAAGGGCTGCGCCAAGGGAAAAATTGCGCGACTGCATCGAATGACAGGTTAGGGTCAAATCACCCATACCTGCTAGACCCAAAAACGTGTGTTCCTTGCCACCACTGGCGGCGGCAAGGCGGCTGATTTCCGCCATGCCGCGGATCATGACAGCGGCGCGGGCGTTTTCGCCCAGCTGCCGTCCATGCACAATGCCGCAGGCAATCGCGATCACGTTTTTAAGCGCGCCGCCATATTCAGCCCCCGTCACATCGTCGCTCAGATAGGGACGAAAGGTTGGGCTGCTCAAGACGCTGGCCCAGTTTTTTGCCTCAAACATCGGCACGGCCTGTGTGGCAAGGGTGACGGCGGTGGGCAGACCTGCCGCAACTTCATGCGCAAACGAGGGACCAGATAAAACGCCGTAAGCCAGATGCGGGGCGATACGCGCACTGATTTGCGACAGCCTTTCGCCGCTATCAATAAAAATACCTTTGGCTGTATTCACCAGTGGTGTGGCTGGTTTGGCGTGGGGTGCAAGGGCGGTCAGGGTGGTGGCAAAATGCTGGGCAGGGGTTGCCATGACAATAAAATCAGCGTGCTGTACCACGTGGGCCAAATCAGCACTGGCGGTCAGCTTTTCGGCCAGTTTGTGGTTGGTCAGATACTTTTTGTTTTCATGGCTTGTGTTGATGTCTTCGGCCAGACCTTTGTCGCGTGCATAAATGGTAACGGCCTGTGGCCTATCCTGTGCGGCCAGCATTTGTGCCAATGCCGTGCCCCAGGCACCCGCACCAATCACTGCAATATGGTTGAATGTCATGATGTCTATACCTTTTGCGATTTTGGTTGGCTGATGGTGGCATCGGGATCTAGCGGCCAGCGTGCGCGTACAATAAAATCAGGCGTGTCGATCATGCCAAGACGTGCGCGTTCAATCCCCGCCCAGGCGATCATGGCGGCATTATCGGTACAAAGTTTTTGAGGCGGTGCTGCAAAAACAAAACCCTGATTGGTGCAGAGCTGTTTAAGCGCGTTGCAAATATACTTATTGGCGGCAACACCGCCGGCAACGACCAGCTGTGGCGTTGTTGTTTTTGTCAGGTCAAGATAGCGCACCATGGCGCGTTTTGTGCGGTCACATAAAATCTCGCTGGCTGTTTGCTGAAAGGCGCTGGCCAAATCGGCTGCATCACGCGGGTCAATGTCACCGGCGGGAAGCGTGTCTATGGCACGTTTGACAGCTGTTTTCAGTCCTGAAAATGAAAAATCGCAACTGTCTGTGCCAATCAAGGGGCGCGGCAGATCAAAGCGTGCGCGTGCGGCTTTGGCGTCTTTGCACTGGCTGGCAAATTTTTCAACGGCGGGGCCGCCGGGGTAACCAAGGCCCATTAGCTTTGCGGTTTTGTCAAAAGCCTCGCCCACGGCATC
>JBEIPH010000160.1:0-4056 GCA_040377115.1 Micavibrio sp.
ATATGCGACCTGACTGGCCCAAAAGGCCTTTCAATATGTTTAAGTCTTGATTTCGAAGGAATTTAAACCATATTTGGCAGGGTAAAGGAATGCTTTTATCGGCATATAAATGTCAGATACACTAAAAAACCATTCAGTATTTACATAGCACTGAAAGATGGCTGCGCAGCGCTCAAAAATGACTGCTTTGCTGATCTGTGCTAGAATAAAAATACAAGCCACCTAACGGAGTTAAAAAGATGCAAACCGACACGTCGACCTCGCAAAACACCCCTGTGCAAGTTGATGGCATGCAGGTTGTGTTAACCGACAGCGCGGCCACACGCATCAAACAACTGCGTGAACAGGAAAAAAATCCAAACCTGAAACTGCGCATCACCGTTCTTGGCGGCGGCTGTTCGGGTTTTCAATACGGCATCGCACTCAGCGATACAGCCGAGGCAGATGACGTTGTGTTCGAACACAACGGCGCACATCTGGTGACAGATGCGACATCCCTGCCCTTTCTGGATGGATCAAAAGTTGATTTTGAAAAAACGATGATCAAATCGACATTCAAAATCCACAATCCCAACGCGGCTTCTGGCTGTGGCTGTGGCAAGTCGTTCAGCGTGTGATGAAACTCGCGACCTGGAACGTAAACTCGATTAATCAACGCCTGCCTATTTTGCGCGACTGGCTTGCCACGCACAAACCCGATGCCTTGCTGTTGCAAGAGCTGAAGTGCATGGATGAAAAATTCCCCCTTGCCGAGGTCGAAGCCTGCGGGTATCAAGCCGCCGTGTTCGGACAAAAAAGCTGGAATGGCGTTGCTATCCTCTCCCCCCATCCAATTGAAGACGTCATGCGCGGTCTGCCCGGTGACAGCACGGATGAACAATCACGCTATATCGAAGCCACCATCAAAGGTATGCGCGTTGGCTGCATTTACCTACCCAATGGCAACCCGGTAGACAGCGAAAAATACCCCTATAAATTGGCATGGATGGCGCGGCTGAAAAACCACGCAAAAGCCCTGCTGGACAAAGAGATTCCGTTCGCGCTTGGCGGGGATTACAACATCATTCCAGAGCCGCGTGACTGCCATGATCCAGCCGCATGGTCAGAAGACGCACTGTTCAGGTTAGAGAGCCGCCGCGCCTATCGCGCCATCGTCAACCTTGGTTTGACCGATGCCCTGCGCGCCATCAACGACAACGATAATGAATATACGTTCTGGGATTATCAGGCGGGTGCATGGCCGCGCAATCACGGTATCCGTATTGACCATTTTTTGCTGTCACCACAGCTGGCAGACCGTTTGCAATCTGCTGAAATTGACAAGGCGCCGCGTGACCTTGAAAAAGCGTCGGATCACACGCCGCTGATGATTACATTGCGTTAGGTGTTTTGAGCAAGCGCTGGATTTCATCCATCGCGTCAAGCAACCGGCGTTGTTCTTCTGCCGTCAATACGGCCAGCATCTGCCCGATTGTGTTTTCTATCTTTTTGGCAATAGAGGTATAAACCCGCACACCGTCTTCAGTCAGCGTCAGTTCGCGCACGCGCGCATCTGACTTCATCGGTTTTCTTTTGATAAGGCCCTTGCGCTCCAGCCGTTTGATCATGCGCGAAAGGTAACCGGCATCGATCGCCGCATCCTGCGAGATCGCTACTGCTGTGGTTGATTTATTCCTGAATATTTCAGACAAGATGCGGACTTCTGTCAGACAGTATCCGTCTGACAGCACTTGACTCGTAAAGCCCATTTTCTGGGTATAAAAGCGGTTGAAAGCACGTATTGCTTCCACGTTACCGCCCGTTTGAAAAAGTGACCGTGGCATTTATCTCGCTTCCCATCGATGCGTGATAAATACCAATCTATACAACCAAAGGCTTATTGGACAACGGTTAAACTATCCTAAAGCTTGTGAACCAGCCATGTTTGGCCACTTTTTTCAAAAAAGTAGGGTTGGACATTCGGGCTTGCATCAACCTCACCGGTCAAAGCCCTGCGCAAAACACGATAAATCCCGCCGTGGCAGACAAACATCAGCGTTTGGCCTTCGTGGCAGGCCAGCCATTTGTTGATACTGCTTATTGTTCTCGTCTTGAAACCTGCATAGCTTTCAGCCTCTGGCGGACAGGGATAGCCATTTTCCTCTGCAGCCAAGGCGTCTGTCGCCATGCACGCTTTCAGCGCCTCGATCTCGCGTACACTCTTGCCTTCAAAAACGCCGAAATGGCGCTCGCGCAGGTCAGCGCAATGATCAATCGGCTTTTGCAGGCTTTCGTTGATCAGCCTTGCCGTTTCTGCCGCCCTTACCAGCGGGCTTGATATAAGGCGCGTCACTGGCAGGCTTGCAATCAGGGCAGATGCCACACGGGCCTGCTGACGACCTGTGTCATTAAGAGGTATATCGCTAAACCCCTGTAACACGCCCTCGCGGTTCCAGTCGGTTTCCCCATGACGAACGAAGTAAAAAGAACGACTTATCATTTTATTTCCCGCATTGCTGTAACAATATTACCCTGTATTTTATAAAAATTTAACATTTCCATGTTAATCTTAATATGAACACTTGAAGTTTGCCTGTGATATTACACAGAAAAGCGGGATCAGCGAAACATGTTACTATCGCAATTGAAATGCAAAATGCGAAGCACTTCAGGCCTGTCACTCATGGAAGTGGCCATGATCGTTATGATGCTTGGCCTGTTGATGGCCAGCTTTCTGGCAGGGTTCAGGGTCTATCAGGCACAGCGCGGCGAACAAATGACCACCCGCAGCTTTGACGAGATCGAGGAAGCAATTGCGGGATACGTAGCAAAAAATGGCCGCTATCCTGTGCCGATGGCTATCAGAGTACCGAACGATGATCCTGCATATGGCTACTCAGGCACTCAATTCAATGGCGCATGTCCGGATGCGCATGACAAGGTTTGTAGAACAAACTCTCCTCTGGCCCCCTCAAAAAAAGTTTTAATAGGCGCCGTTCCATTTAAAGAATTGAATATCGCCGAGCCTTTTGTTTACGACGCTTTCAAACGTCGCATCACTTATGTGGTTGGCGAAGACCTCACAGTTGCTGGCGGCAACATACCTGCCAACTATGTTATTTGCGCACGAAAGCAAACCTACAGCCCTACTTACAACGTGGAATCCTGCGCAACTGCAACGCTTCAGGACATTGCTCTTATCTCACACGGGTTAGATGGCACCGGTGCCTACACGGCTTCCGGTAAGCTCTATCGTGCATGCAGCTCCGGCGGCACCCAAGATGAAAACTGCGACTTTGATGGTGATATTATTGACGCAACCGCTTCTAAAGCAGCCGGCAGTGGTGCACAGCGCAACGATGACCGCATCAGTTTTGATATGAAACTCAACCCCAACCTTTGGCTGCAGCAGGCCGGCGGTATTTTTAACACGACCGAGCTTCAAGTCGGCATTGGCGTCGATGCGCCCAAAGAACCTCTCGATGTCGCCGGCAATATCGAAGCCGAGAAAATTCGCACTGCGCAAATATGCTCTAACGACGGCAGCAATGGCGAAACCGCCTGTTTCGACCCGCAGCTTATCGGTGGCAGTGGTATGTATTGCCCAGCAAGACATGTGATGATTTCGGTCCAGAACGGCGCAGCTGTCTGCGTGCCGATGATGAATACACTAACCTGTCCCGCAGGGCAGTACCTTGCTGGCATTACAGCGGCCGGCGCGCCTGTCTGTCGTGCAGCCGTTGCGCCCTAATGATCGCGTGGAGATAAGAGCATGAAAAACATTCGTGGTTTTACTTTGATCGAACTTTCGATTGTGCTGCTGATCTCCGGCGTGGTGGTTGCAGCAGCGCTTAGCCTTTACACCAACTATCTCCGTCGCGCTCAAATCGAAAAAACTTACAGCAACGTTTTTGATGCCAACCAGTTGATGCAACATGCCTGGGATATTGAAAAACGCTATTTCTGCCCCGCCGACCCTACCCTGCCACCAGGTGACCCCAACTATGGCCGCGAACGCGCCGACTGCGCCTCGGCTGTTGCGGTAGGATCCTGCACCGGCGGCGCTAGTGGTGTCTG
>JBEIPH010000141.1:0-4328 GCA_040377115.1 Micavibrio sp.
ATCAATAACTTCATCCCTGTATGATCTTATTGCTGCGATGGCAGTTGCTAGCCCATTTTGCGGCGTCTTGGATATTTCAAATCCTTTTTGCAAAAGATCGGAAAGTATTTCCGCATGCCCTTTGCGGATTACTTTGAGAAGAAGGTCATTATTATAATCTGAAAGATCACAACCGTTGTCTAACAACAGGTCATAAATTTTCTTTGAGTGATATGCGGGGCATTCCTCGATAACAAACTGCAAAACAGCACTGCGCGGCACCGCACCACGCTTGAGCAAAACTTCTGCGTAGTTGTGCGCACCGTGCTTTATAGACCAATCAAGCAGTGAATATTCTTGGCCACGCGTACGCAATTTGGCATTTGCATCAAGCCCCGCACCCAGAAGTTTTTCCAACTCTGCTATGCGCGTCTGAAAAGGAAGTCCTTTGATCAGCTCAAAAGCTTTTTTGATTTTGCGTTTTTCAAACATCTGGGGCTGTCCTGAATTTTTATTAACATAACAATTTTAATGCGCGCTGTCTATCGCAAAATACTGTTTTATTTCAATGGATTGTGTTAAAAAATCCGCGCCCCCTGCACCCGTTGGGCAAAACAGGTTAAAATAGAAAGATCATGAAAAAACTTCAGTTATACACCTACTACAGATCTTCGTGCTCCTACCGCGTGCGCTTGGCGCTTGCTTACAAGGGCTTGGCCTATGACACGCATCCTGTGCATCTGGTGCGTAACGGTGGTGAGCAGCATAAACCAGAATACGTCGCGCTTAACCCGCAGGCGCAGGTGCCGACACTTGTTGACGGTGATTTTATCCTAACGCAATCCATGGCGATCATGGAATATCTTGAAGAAAAGCACCCAAAGCCCGCCCTGCTGCCGCAGGATACGCTGGCACGCGCCTATGTGCGCCAGATCTGCCAGATCATGGTGGCTGATATCCACCCGCTCAATAATTTAAAAGTGCTGCAACACCTCACCACCGATCTTGCTGCCTCACAGGCGCAAAAGAACGAGTGGTATCATAAGTGGATCAAACAAGGATTTAGTGCCACCGAAAAGCTGCTGGAGCGCAGTCCTTATCGCACCGGCAAATTTGTTTGCGGCGATGAAGTGACGATGGCAGATATGTGCCTGATCCCCCAAGTGTATAACGCTGTGCGTTATGAATTGCCGATGGATGAATATCCTATCATCAACGCCATTAACGATCACTGCCTGACATTGGAAAAATTCATCGAGGCCTCGCCCGAAAACCAACCCGACACCCCCGAAGACCACCGCCCCGTCTTCATGAAAGGAAAAAACTGATATGACCGACCAAACCAAAAAAACGGAAGACCGCGGCCTGTACGGTGCCCAGCACTACACAGATGCCTCTGGCTGGACACCGGGTAATCTCGATTTCTTCACCGTGCCGCAAAACCGCTATCGCGCCGATGAAAACGACATCTGGAACGCGCTTTACAAGCGTCAGCTGGAAGTTTTGCCAAAACGCGCCATCAGCCTGTTCATGGACAGCCTGTCGACCCTTGGCATCACACAAGAACGCGTGCCGGATTTTGACGAGGTCAACGCCCTGTTGATGAAACGCACCGGCTGGCAGGTTGTGCCAGTGCCGGGCCTTATCCCCGACCAGCCGTTTTTTGAACTACTGGCCAACCGCCGCTTTCCGGCTGGCAACTTTATCCGTCAAAAAGACCAGATGGACTACATTCAGGAACCAGATGTGTTCCATGACCTGTTTGGCCACGTGCCTATTCTGGCTGATCCTGTTTTCGCCAATTACATGGAAGAATACGGCAAGGGTGGCTTGAAAGCGGCCAAGCTTGGCACGATTGATAAATTGGCGCGTCTGTACTGGTACACCGTTGAATTCGGCCTTATTCAGGAACCCGACGGCGTGCGCATTTATGGCGCTGGCATTTTGTCATCCCCGACTGAATCCGTCTTTGCCCTTGAAAGCGACAGCCCACACCGCATTGGCTTTGACCTCAAGCGTGTTTTGCAAACACACTTCCAGATCGATGATTTCCAAGATAACTATTTTGTTATCGATGATTTCCAAAGCCTGTTTGATGCAACGCTGGCAGACTTCAACCCGATCTATACAGAACTTAAAGGGGCTGAGGAATATGCCGCAGGCACAGTGCTGACCACCGACCGCGTCATCCACAAAGGCACAGGCGAATACAGCATCGAAGCCAAAAAGCGCCGCGAGGAACGCAAGCGTCAAGCTTTGGCAACGAAGGCCTGATTACTTCTTAAACGCTTTTGCCGCAATCTTGGCATTGGTCAGGCTGGCATCCCGCGCGGGTGGCGCCATACCTGCCAGCTTTTCAAGCTCGGGCATGAAGTTTTTGGCAAGTAAACAGCGGCTGAAATCCAGTTGATAGCTTTCGCCGTCTTTGCCTTGCCTGACGGGCGGGTTTTTGACGGATGCCACAAAATCTGCCGCAAAGCGCAACATGGTGTCCGGTGGAAATTCAAACCATTCCACCTGTTGGCCACCACTGTCAGTGACGGTTGCCATCACCTGCTTGCGCAGTTCTTCGGGGATGGTATAGGGCACACCACCCAGCTTGCTGAAGACATGTTTGGAATGTTCGTTGCCCTTGACGATTTCATAGACAAAACGATCGGTGGGAGGTTCCAGCAAAAATGCGCGCAACACCTGTGCGTTTATCAGCGTATTGCTAAGACCTATGCCGTCCATGCTGATACGCGTAGAGCCAAGCTCTGACCAGCGATGGATATCGTTGCCCTTATCATCCTTGCCCATGATGGGATAGGAAATGGAGGAGCCAACAATCTTACCCTGCGCGTCTTCGATCAGCGTCACAGCACCGCTGGCGATACGCTCGCGCCAAATGGCGGGATCGCGCTGGAAAACGAATTTATGTGTATGGCTGGCGTAATAATCAAAAATGGCCTGTTCATCGGCCTTGGTCGAAAAACGAACATAGAGTTTTTTGGCCATTGCGCCCCCCTTGGCAGCAGGAATAGAATAAAGGCCACACCCGTTTCGTTTTTCTTTTTTTTTAAAGTGTAGCATGGCAGCCGGAGACGTAAAGTCATTTGAACGCGCACGGTTCAAGGCGCATCTGAAGCAACTGACCGCCAGTGGCGATATCAGTGATGCTGTCTTTGCCGAAGCGGTTTACGAGGCTGTTGCCAGCCACGGGCTTGCTGAAAGTGACTTGCGCGATACGCTGGGGCTTAGCTCTGGCGCGCTTGAGCGCTGGACCATGCAAAAAAACCTGCCCCAGCCGATGGTGCGCGGCAAGGTATTGGGCATGATTGCCGATTTGCTCTGAATTTCATGTAGTTAGGTAAAAACCCGCCGCCGCGCTTTGCTGCAACGCAGTATAGTGGTAGAATAATAATTGATCGTTTGTTATTCACCTGACCCCACGGCTGACCATGAAGATTTATAATCCCCTGCTCTACACCCTCCACGAATGGCACAATCAGGGTCTGCGTGCCTGCTTCAGCTTCATGTCACTGATGATGTCTTATCAGAAGTCATTTTTGAAAACGGCGGATTCATACGGCCTGTCCCCCAATCCAATGGTGGCCGAAGCGCATAAGCTGATTGCGGCGACCGAAGAAATCTCCAATCGTTTGTCCAAGCACTACGGCAAGCCGGATTTTGAATTGCCCACCACACGCATCGGCGCAGATACAGTCACCGTCCAAGAAGAAAGCGCGCTTAAAAAACCTTTCGCCAATCTTATTCATTTCCGCCGTCTGTGTGATCGCAACGACCCCAAGGTGCTGATCGTCGCCCCGATGTCTGGCCATCACGCCACCTTGTTGCGCGACACAGTCAAACAGCTGTTACCCGCGCATGATGTTTTCATTACCGACTGGCTGGATGCCAAACTGGTGCCCGCCAGCGAAGGTGATTTCGGTTTTGATGATTACGTTTCCTACGTCAAAGATTTCATTGCCCATGTTGGCAAAGACACCCATGTGATTGCCGTCTGCCAGCCAACCGTGCCCGTGTTGGCGGCGATTGCCCGTCTAGCTGCGGAAAAATCAAGCCTACAGCCCCTTTCTGTCACCTTGATGGGTGGCCCCGTTGATGTACGCGCGGCAGAAACCGGCGTGACCGAATTCGCCCACCAGCACCCGATTGGCTGGTTTGCCAAGAACATGGTCGGCCGTGTGCCTGCCAAATCTCCTGGTGCCGGACGTTTTGTTTATACGGGCTTTTTTCAGCTGGCCAGGTTTGTGTCCATGAACCCTGAAAAGCACACCCAATCGCATCAGGATCTGGTCAGCCACAACTATCATGGTGACGATACCCCCGCGGATAAAAAACGCACC
>JBEIPH010000076.1:0-5612 GCA_040377115.1 Micavibrio sp.
ACATCAAACAGGTTCAAGACCAGCTGCAAAAAATGCAGGCCGATATCGACCTGCGTTTTCAACAGCAAGGTGGTGGCGCGGTTGCGCCAGCTGCCGACCCGCGTCCCGGCATTATTCCGCCAACGCCAACGCCTTCCAACAACGGCGCTGGTAATTTTGGCACGCCCGCCCCTGCCAGCGGCACGCTTGGCAGCATGAGCAACGGTGGCGCTTCTTCCGCTGATGCGCTTTACGAAAGCGCCTTTGCTGATGTGCGCGATTCAAAATACGACAGTGCCGAAGTTAAACTGACCGAATTCATGCGCAAGCACGCCAGCCATCCGCTTGCGGCCAATGCGCAATACTGGTTGGCTGAAACCTATTATGTGCGTGGCGATTACCGCCAGTCCGCCAAAATGTTTGCCAAAGGCTATCAGGAATATCCGCAGGGTCAAAAGGCAGCCGACTGCCTGCTGAAACTCGGCCTGTCGCTGTCAAAGCTTGGCAAAAAAGAAGATGCTTGTCTGTCGTTGCAGCAACTGCAAAAAGAATTCCCGGGCGATGCCAGCCCTGTGAACCGCCGCGCACAGCAGGAAATCAAGCAGCTCGGCTGTGGCTGATCTTACACAAGAGTATTTTTTAAACCGCATGAAGGTGCTGGGCGTTGATGCGTCCACACCCGTGGCTGTTGCCGTATCTGGCGGTGTTGACAGCATGGCGCTGGCCCATCTGGCGTTTAACAGCGGTGTCGCTGTGCGGGCCTTTACGGTTGATCATCGTCTGCGCCCTGAATCTAGCAGCGAAGCCTTGCGCGTTAAAACAACCCTCGAAAGCTGGGGGATGCGTTGTGACATGCTGGTCTGGCAGGAAGCCGCAGGCGGCAGTGCAGTTCAGGCGCGTGCACGCGAGGCACGTTACCGCCTGCTGGCCGATGCCTGCGCGCAACACAGCATCAAACACCTTTTGCTTGGCCATCAGCTTGATGATCAGGCGGAAACCTTTTGGTTGCGCCTGATTGACGGCAGTGGCCCTGATGGGTTGGGCGGTATGAAAGCGCAGCGTGCATCAGGCAAGGTTGTATTGCTCCGCCCCCTGTTGAATGTAACGCGTGCGGAAATTAGCGCTTATGCGTCAGAAAACAATATCCCCGTTATCGAAGATCCTTCAAACAGGGCTGATAAATTCACCCGCGTGCGCTTGCGCGGCCTTGCCGACCAGTTAGCGGAAGAGGGCTTAACCCCCCAGCGTCTTGGTCTTGTGATGCAAAAAATTTCCGATGCCAGTGCAGCGCTTGACTGGGTGCGCGATGATTTTTTATCGCGCCATGCCCGTGCCCACCGCGCGGGTGCTTTTTTTGTTGATGAAGCTGCCTGGAAAAACCTGCCCGCTGATTTGCAGCGGCGTGTATTAATCGAACTGATCTCGCGCCACTCACCGGCGGCCTATCCGCCGCGCCATCAGGCGGTTGAAGATCTGCGCCTTGCGCTTTGTGCCGCCGCGTTTGGTGGGGCGACCCTGCAGGGGTGTCATGTGTTTTTGCGCGATGGTTCTATCTGGATTGCGCGCGAGGTTGCGGCAATCGCCAGCCATATCCGCGTGGGTGCAGCACCGATGGTTTGGGATAACCGTTTTGTCGTACAGGCGCACGCAGAGCAATTCGTGCAGACGCACGCAAAGCAAGGCGTGCGTGCGGCAGCCGGGGAACTTAGGCTTGGGTCGCTTGCGGCGGGCGGGCTTTCCCAGTTATCCGTAAAAGAAACGCCGGAGCTTGCCGCTTTGCCAGAAATTGCCCGCGCGGGCCTGCCCGCTATCTACGAAGGGGAAAAACTCCTTTTTATTCCGTACCTTAGCGATAAGGACGGTACATTGAACACAACCCTTGCCCCTGATTTTTGCAAGACCCTCAATATTGTTTAATCGCTTTGTGCGATTATATAGTGAGAAGATGATAAAACGGTGTGACACGCCGCCAACAGCCAACAATGCAGGATAAAAGACATGCGCGACAACCGCGACGATAACCAGCCACAAGGCAATAACAACAATCCGTTCAGTAAGAACCTGCTGGTCTGGGTTGTCATCACCCTGCTGGCCATTGGCGTCTTTAACATGATGGAGACCGGCAAAAACGCAGGTCTTGCCGGCACAACCGTTGCCTACAGCGATTTCCTGAGCGATGTCGATGCGCAAAAAGTATCTGAAGTGACCATTGCTGGTGACAACCTGCGCGGCAAGTACGTTGATGGCCGCGCGTTTAATGCGGTTATTCCAAACGGCACCGATGTGGTCAGCCGTATTGAAGACAAAGGCGTGCGCATCAGCGCCGCGCTTGATACCAGTGGCAAGCCGACGTTCTTTAGTGTGTTGCTGTCATGGTTCCCCATGCTGTTGTTGATCGGTGTGTGGATTTTCTTCATGCGCCAGATGCAGGGCAACGGCAATAAGGCCATGGGTTTTGGCAGATCAAAAGCCAAAATGCTGACCGAGAAAAACGGCCGCATTACATTTGAAGATGTCGCCGGTATCGATGAAGCCAAAGCTGAGCTGCAAGAAGTTGTCGAGTTCCTCAAAGATCCGCAGAAATTCCAGCGTCTGGGCGGCAAAATCCCCAAGGGTGTTTTGCTGGTTGGCCCACCTGGTACGGGTAAAACCCTGACCGCGCGCGCGGTGGCGGGCGAGGCAGGTGTGCCGTTCTTTACCATTTCAGGTTCGGACTTCGTTGAAATGTTCGTTGGTGTCGGTGCATCGCGCGTGCGTGACATGTTCGAGCAAGGCAAAAAGAACGCACCCTGCATTATCTTTATTGACGAGATTGATGCGGTCGGCCGCCATCGTGGTGCCGGTCTTGGCGGTGGTAATGACGAACGCGAACAAACGCTCAACCAGTTGCTGGTTGAAATGGACGGGTTTGAGGCCAACGAAGGTGTTATTCTGATTGCTGCCACCAACCGCCCCGATGTGCTTGACCCCGCCCTGTTGCGTCCGGGCCGTTTTGACCGTCAGGTTGTTGTGCCAAACCCCGATGTGAATGGCCGCGAAAAAATCCTGAAGGTCCACATGCGCAAGGTACCGTTGGGCCCTGATGTTGATGCCCGTGTTATCGCGCGCGGCACACCCGGATTTTCGGGCGCTGATCTTTCCAACCTTGTCAACGAAGCAGCCCTTTTGGCTGCGCGCCGTAACAAGCGTGTGGTTGGCATGCGTGAACTTGAAGATGCCAAAGACAAAGTGATGATGGGGGCCGAACGTCGCTCGATGGTGATGTCGGATGACGAAAAGAAACTGACCGCCTATCACGAAGCAGGCCACGCCATTGTGGCGCTTCACGAACCTGCGTCTGACCCCATCCACAAGGCCACCATCATCCCGCGCGGTCGCGCGCTTGGTATGGTTATGCGCCTGCCGGAAGGTGACAGGCTTTCTATCAGTCGCGAAAAACTCCACGCCGATCTGGCCGTGGCGATGGGTGGCCGTATTGCCGAGGAAATTATTTTCGGTATGGACAAAGTGACCACAGGTGCGTCATCAGACATTAAGATGGCAACCGATATGGCCCGCCGCATGGTAACTGAATGGGGCCTGTCTGAAGAACTGGGGCCGCTGAACTACGGTGCCGACAGCGAGGAAGTTTTCCTTGGTCGCTCTGTCCAGCAGCACAAGGCGATGTCTGACCAGACAGCCGCCAAGGTTGATCTTGAAATTCGCAAAACGGTCGAGCGTGGCTATAACCGTGCGCGTCAGGTGCTCACCGATAACCTTGCCCAGTTGCATATGCTGGCCAAGGCGCTGTTGGAATACGAAACGCTGAATGGCGATGACATCACCAAAATCCTGCGCGGTGAAAAACTTGAAAGACTATCGGAAGCCGACGAGGAAGAATTGCGCCGCAAACGCATGAAGTCGGGCACCGTGCCTGCTGCCGGTGGTGCCGACCTTGGTAATCCTTCGCCGCAAAGCGTCTAAGCTGCGTTGTAACAACAAAAAGCCGGATCTGCGTGATCCGGCTTTTTTGTTTTATATCATACACATAAGGTTTTGCATCTGTTATTGACATAATGTTTACAGGTTTGTAGGATAGCCATCCAAGTTTAAATAGCTGTCTGGACCCATCCTTATGTTTGAAAAACGCAAACTGAAAAAAGCGCTTTTGTCGAATGATGTCGCTGCCGCGCGCGCAGCGCTGACAGCCAATCGTTCGTTACGTTACACAGACATTAATCATTATCGTCCGCTTTACTGGGCCATCAACCGCAAACAGGACGAGATGGCGATCATGCTGATTGAAGAATTTGGCGACAATCCATCAAACAGGCTGGAATATAAACCTAACGCCTTTTTCTATATGGCGATGAATGGCCGTCTTGATCTTTTCAAGCGCTATGAAGAAGCCTATTCAATCATCATCAAAACCAGTTTAGTTGACAGGTCCGAGTGGACGCTGTTGCACCATGCGGCCTATTACGGACACGGCGATTTTGTTCGTCATCTGGTTGAAAAGGGTATGGATATCAAAGCAAAAAGCGATGACGGCGCCACGCCGGTCTACTACGCCCAAAAAAATGGCTATCAGGATATTGTTGCCTTTCTTTTGGATGAAGAACAAAAGCTGGCCGCAATAAACAAAGAAAAAGAAGCCCAGCCGACAGTCGCACAAAAAGGCTGGCAAAAACTTGATGATCAGCGCATTGCCCATGTGCGCGAGGATAAGGCCATCGGCTATCGCTTTACCGAGATTTTTAACTTTGCGGCAGGCGACGTGACACGCATCAGCCAAAATCTGGTCACCAAAGCTGAAAGCAGCGCGATTGCGCGCATCAGCGCAGATAGCGCCGATTGCCGCGCCGCCGCCGCCCAGTTGGGGATATCGCTTGATAGTAAAACCACTCTTTTGACTGCTAAATCAGCACTGCCGTCATAGTTTGAATTTATTTACGTGAGGAATAAAATGCCTGTATTTATTGATGCCGACCAATCCGGAGCCGAACCCTGCTTGATTAATGTCGAGGGTATCGCCGCCATTTCTTTTCATGAGAAAAGCGAGCGCGAGAACGCCTTTGTTTACATCCGCTATGCAAACGGGTCAGCTGATCGCTATACCAATTATTCCAATCGTGAGAGGTCATTTGACCTTGAAGACATCGCCACAAAGCTGACATCCGAAGGTGTCGAGTTCTTGAGGGATCGAGATGGTTGGTTGTTTTTTCCGCCAAGCGTTGTCTATATAAAATATTGCCCCAGCGATGGCCCAAATAATACACCACAGCTTGCGTTTGGTGTTTTGGGTGTCGAGCGTGAAATGCGCGTGAACGGCACGGACAAGGAACTTGCCAGATTGGTTGACAAGATTTGCGCCAATCGCCCATTTGTGGCATTTGATATGGAGCAAACAAGTTACAGCAATGCCGCAAACCCGACCAAAGTACATGTTGATACCTCGGCCGTTCGCCTGATACGCGATCAGGCCTATTTTGTTAAGGTTCAATTTGAAGATTGGCGCCCAGAGCTGAGCTTTAATGTAAAAATTAAAGTCGGCCTCAAAGACATCCCGGCTGATGCATCCGAGGCATTTAAAGCCGCCGTTGAAAAGCAGAGAAAAGACGAGCAAGCATCTCTCAAGCCACTTGCAATCGAAC
>JBEIPH010000018.1:0-9594 GCA_040377115.1 Micavibrio sp.
TCACGGGTTTCCAGGCTCCGCACGATCTCGGCTTTGCTGCCATAGACGTGGCGCAAATCTTCGGGTACGCGAACCCGAACATAATAGGTCTTTCTTCTGAGTTGAAGACCGGGGATTTTTGGCATCTCTTCCATACCTGTTGTGTAACACGTTTGTGTAACACACGGAAGAAAATCACCCTTTAGTATCAGTAAGTTATTGTTTATCAGCCCTTTAGGGGGGCTTGGTGGGCCCGGAGGGACTTGAACCCCCGACCAGACCGTTATGAGCGGCCCGCTCTAACCAACTGAGCTACAGGCCCGTAGCTATGCAGCATTACCGCGTTAATAGCACGTTTTTGCCATCCGGACAAAGGCGTTTTACGGATCGGCGCGCGGCCCATCCGGCCACCGGCCACAGGGCCAGCACCAGCAAATATCCAGCATAACCATCAATCGCATAGTGAAAACCGCAATAAACGCTGGCCAGAAAAACCAGCGGCGTCATGCCCGCCACCAGCCAAAAGGCGGTGCGGTTGACGCTCTTAAGGTAAATTGCCGCAAACAGCATGGTGGCGTTGTGCATGCTGGGCATGGCAGAAATGGAATTGAGGTTGATCACCTCGGCATCGGTGGTCCAGTCAACCAGCCAATGCCTGTCATGCACAAAACTAAGTCCTACCCGCGCGTCTTCTGCGGCCAGATGGCTGTGCAGGAAAGCATAGGGATCAACACTGCCCTGCGCGATCAGCTCGGCATAAAAAATTGGCCCGACGGATGAAAACGCCAGTGCTGCAATGCTGCCACCAACGATAAACGTCAGCACATAACCCCACAGGAAATGCAGGCGACGTTGCAAATTGCGGTCACAATAAAGGCAATAAGCACCCGTCAGATACAGAACGATAAACCACAGGCCATAGGTGATATCCAACATCTTTGGCAGCCACGGCAAATGCGCGACAAGGGAAATCATCCACTCCTGCGGGAAATGCCCAGCATGCAGCGCCTTTTCCCAACCGACAAAAATTGGATCCCAAAAACCAAAGCCGTTAAAATACGGGATAAAACATTTTTGCAAAATAAACAGGATGGAGCAGCCAAGCATCAAAAGCGTGCCCATCAGGCCAAAGAGAAAAACCTCGCTCTGGCAATAAACAGACACCCTTGCCTTCAGCGCAGCAATCGAATACCCGCCGCGCACAAAAGCGATCAGGCACAGCACCGCCATAAAAATCAAAAACTTGATCAGCGAAATGCCGATCATCGGCGTGATTTCAGAAAAATCAGAGGGTGGTATTTTTAAAAAGACAGCCTGCGCCGCTGTTACCAATGTAAAAAGGGCAACAACAGCCGCAATCGGCTTGTAAAAGACAAAAGGATTAACAGCCTTCAGCCGCAGTGTTTCCTGATTGGCAGAACCAGACGTCACGTATCAAGGAAGCTGCGCAGCTGGCGCGAACGCGACGGATGCTTGAGCTTGCGCAGGGCCTTGGCTTCGATCTGGCGGATACGCTCGCGCGTTACCGAGAACTGCTGGCCTACTTCTTCCAGCGTGTGGTCTGTGTTCATGCCAATACCAAAGCGCATGCGCAGCACGCGTTCTTCGCGCGGGGTCAGCGTGGCCAAAACGCGCGTGGTGGTTTCGCGCAGGTTGGCGTGAATGGCGGCTTCGACCGGCAGGATAACGTTTTTATCCTCGATGAAATCGCCAAGCTGGCTGTCTTCTTCATCCCCCACCGGTGTTTCAAGCGACACGGGCTCTTTAGATATTTTCATGACCTTGCGCACTTTGTCGAGCGGCATGCCAAGACGTTCGGAGAGTTCTTCCGGCGTCGGCTCGCGGCCGATTTCGTGCATCATCTGGCGACCGGTGCGGACCAGTTTGTTGATCGTCTCGATCATATGCACAGGAATACGGATGGTGCGGGCCTGATCGGCGATCGAACGTGTGATCGCCTGACGGATCCACCAGGTGGCGTAGGTCGAGAATTTGTAACCGCGGCGGTATTCGAACTTATCAACCGCCTTCATCAAACCGATGTTGCCCTCTTGGATCAGGTCAAGGAACTGCAAGCCACGGTTGGTGTATTTTTTGGCAATCGAGATAACCAGACGCAGGTTGGCTTCGACCATTTCTTTTTTGGCTTTGCCCGCTTCGCGTTCACCTTTTTGGATGGTGTAGACGATGCGTTTGAACTGGGCGAGCGGCAGACCAGAGGTCTCGGCAATTTTTTCGATATCATCACGCACGGCTTTGACATCGTCTTTGTGCTTTTCGCCAAATTTCTTCCAGCCCTTGGCAGGCAGCTTGCCAACGGTGGCAAACCAGCGAGGGTTGATTTCGTTGTTCTGCCACTTGTCGAGGAAATCCTCGCGGCCAACGCCACAGGCAACAGCCATGCGCATGACCTGCGTTTCAAGACCCATCACCTTGCGGTTCATGGTGTAGAGCTGTTCGATCAGCTGTTCGGAGCGATAAACGTTGAGGCGAACCGACTGCATCAGGTCAATCAGCTCGGCACGTGCCTTGCGATAGTTTTCGTTGATGCGCTTTGGCAAATCTTTTTCTTTGGTGGTTTCAAGCGCAGCGGCGCGCTCTTCTTGCACCTTGGCCAGTTTCTTGTGCGCCTTGGTAATCATCTTGAAAGTTTCGATGATCTGAGGCTTCAGCTCTTCTTCCATCGCGGCCAGCGACAGGTTGCTTTCATCGTCGTCTTCGACCACGGATGGCTTTTTGTCATCGTCATCTTCGATGATGATGTCGTCTTCACCGGCGGCTGCGGCCTTTTTGGCCTTGGCTTTTTTGCGCGCTTCTTCTTCTTTGGCGCGCTCTTTTTCTTTTTTCTCGAGCTTTTCGGCAATCGCGGCCTGAATGGCTTTGGCTTTGTTGCTGATACCGGCAGCAGACGTATCGTCAGCGCCATCGGCAGGCGGCGTGTCGTCGCTGTAGGTTGCTTCAAGGTCGATAATATCGCGCAACAGCATCTCGCCGTTTTCAAGCGCCTTGTGCCAACGCATAATCGCCTGAATGGTCAGCGGGCTTTCGCAAATGCCGCCAATCATCATGTCGCGGCCAGCTTCGATACGCTTGGCGATGGCAATTTCGCCCTCGCGGCTGAGCAGTTCTACGGTACCCATCTCGCGCAGGTACATGCGCACAGGGTCATCCGTGCGGCCAAGGTCGGCAGCGGCGGTAACGTTGCTTGGTTCTTCGCCGTCTTCTTCGCTTTTCTCGGGTGTGGCTTCTTCGTCGCTGTCGGGTTCTTCTTCGACAAGGTTGATGCCGATGTCCGACAGCATGGCCATCGTTTCATCGATCTGGTCCGAGGTATATTCAGCCGGTGGCAGCAGCTTGTTCATCTCGTCATAGGTGACGTAGCCGCGCTCTTTGCCCTTGGCTATGATTTTTTTGACCGCCTTGGCCAGCGCACCTGTTAAGGGCAGCTCATCGCCATCATCGTGCGCGCCATCTGTGTCCTGATCTTCGTTGACTTTTGCGACCATCTTTTCCGACTTCTAAAAAAATCCATTTCGTTTTCATGGCTTTGCCTGCCACGGACCAAAGCGTGATACGCCATCACCCCATCTTTTGACGGGACTGACAACGCTCCCACGTTTCCTTCCATCCCTGACGCACCACATCAAGCGGCTGGTCAGGGCGGGCAAAGCCGGCATGCAGGTAAAGAGAGCGGTCAAAAACCGCCTCGAGAATCCTGCCATAGCCCAAGTCACTAAGATGTTGTTTAACCGCCTGATGGTCAAGGCTTATTTCGCTGTTTTCGTGACCAGCGCCGTTCATCGACAAAAAGCGGACAATCTCTTGTCGCAGCTCGTCATATTCCATATTTGGTATTTTGAGCAGGCCAAGCTCCTCGCCTATCTCGTCGTAGAGCTCGGGATAGTTGATGGCAACGGCCAGCAAAACCTTTTCCTTAAGAAGCTTCGACGTCTTGATGGGCTCCACCTTGCCGATCAGCGGGCGATACGGTGTGTTGAGGCCTGGTGGTTGCAAGGCCCCCTTGCCACCACGACCGCGCTGGGGGGTAAAGTTTGTTGAACCGCTTGTTGATTTTTTACTTAAGAAAAACTCGTTAATTTTTTGATTTATTTGATGAATATAAAATTCCTGCACAGTCATATCCGGTATCTGCCGGGCCTTTTTGACCAGACCAGCGCGAAAGCCTGCTTTGGCTTCTGGCTCACTCATATTTCTATTTTTGGCCTCTTCCTGCCACAGCATATCAAAAAGGCCGATGGCGTTATCGATCACCCGCTGCATGGATGCAGCCCCCTCGTCCTTGATCAGGCTGTCAGGGTCATGTTCGGATGGCAAAAAGGCAAAACGTACAGAATGGTCAGGCTTTAAAATGGGCAGAACACGTTCCATAGCCCTACCCGCGGCCCTTTGACCAGCCGCATCACCGTCAAAACATAATACGGGGCTGCGCACCCCTTCGGGCATAACGCGCCACAACTCTTCGATCTGGGTTTCCGTCAGGGCCGTACCAAGGGGGGCCACGGCCGCCCTGAAACCACCTTGGGCCAGCGCGATCACATCCATGTAACCTTCGACCACAATCACCGTTTCACCATCGCCAACCAGTTTGCGGGCGCGTGACAGGCCGTAAAGGTTACGACCTTTGTGGAAAATCTCTGTTTCAGGAGAGTTGATATACTTAGGTGCCGATTTAGCAGGCGGACCGCCATGGCTTTCGGGCATAACGCGCCCACCAAAGGCAACCACCCGACCCTGCAGGTCAGCCACTGGAAACATCACGCGCGCGCGAAAGAACGGATAGACCTCGCCTTTTTTGCGTTCAGAGTTTTTGCATAGGCCAGCTTCAACAATACTTTCTTCTTTGTAGCCTTCTTTTTTAAGGTATTGGATTAAGCCATCGCCGTCTGACGCATAACCCAGACGAAAACTTTTGATGGTTTCCAAAGAAAGCCCGCGAAGCGTCAGATATTCAAGAATTTTTTTATTCTCGGCGCGGTGCAGTTGATGTTCGTAATATTTTGCCGCCGCTTCCATCAGATCATAGAGCGACATCTGACGCTGGAACTTCTGCTGGTCTTCGACCGTGGGCTTTGGCACTTGCATACCTGCCGTACTGGCCAGCTGTTCAACCGCTTCCATAAATTTAAGGTTGTCGTGATCGGTCAAGAAACGAATAGCGTCCCCATGCACACCGCACCCAAAGCAGTGATAAAAACCTTTTTGGTCATTCACATAGAAAGACGGCGTTTTTTCATGGTGAAACGGGCAGCAGCCCTTAAATTCGCGACCCGCACGGGTCAGCTTGACGCGCTTGCCCACCACATCCGACAAAGGGATGCGCGCGCGCAGTTCATCCAGAAAAACCTTGGAAAGGGACATACCTATCATCTAAACGGTATCTGTCCTGCGCGCAAGCGGTGACGTAAACTCTATGAAAATAAAAGCCTATTTAACCGGCAGCCAAAAGGCGTTCTTTGACCAGCCCGCTTGCCTTGGAAAAGTCAATCTGGCCGGTATATTGGGCTTTCATTTCAGCCATAACCTTGCCCATGTCTTTGACACCACTGGCGCCGACAGCCTTGATCGTACTGTCAATGACAGCCACGACCTGATCGTCTGAAAGCTGGGTTGGCAGGAATTTTTCGATAATACGGATCTCGGCGCTTTCACGATCCACCAGATCCTGCCGCTTGCCGACTTCGTACATTTTGATGCTCTCGCGGCGCTGTTTGATCATGGATTGCAGCATGGACAAAACCTCGTCCTCGCTGATGCCATCCCAGTTTCCTTTGCTGCGGGCTGCAATATCGCGATCCTGCATGGCGGCCAAGACCAAACGCAGCGTTGCCGTGGCAATTTCGTCCTTGGCGTGCATCGCCTGTTTTAACTGGTCCTGAAAGCGTGTCCTGAGCATGGTAAATCTCTTTTCATCTGGTTTTAAGTACCTGCCTATGGTATCCGATATATATATAAATAACAATATTTCAGAGGGAACGATGCCCCAGCCGCCAAAGAACAGCCCACAGGCACCAGGTGACGCTGCCCTCGTTCTTTCCGATGGCAGCGTTTTTTTTGGCCGCCCCGTGGGCGCACCAGGCCTTAGCGGTGGCGAGCTTTGCTTTAACACAGGCATGACAGGGTATCAGGAAGTTATCTCTGATCCCTCTTATGCCGGACAGATCATCACCTTTACCTTTCCACATATCGGCAACGTCGGCACCAATGACCTTGATATGGAGTCTGCCCGTATATTTGCCAAGGGCGTGGTGTTGCGCGCGGATATCACCAATCCGTCTAACCACCGCAGCGAACAGCACTTTAACCAGTGGCTCATCTCGCAGGGGATCAGCGGTATCTGTAATGTTGATACCCGCCGCCTGACCCAGCATCTGCGCAAACACGGTCACCAAAATGCCGTCATCATTCATGGTCAGGATGGCAACATCGATATGGCGCGCGCACAGGAATATCTGGCAGCCCTACCCGATATGACAGGGCAAGATCTGGCCGCAACTGTCAGTACCAAAGCTCCCTATGTCTGGAATGAAATGAAGAACAATGGCCCGCATGTCGTGGTTATTGATTATGGTGTTAAGCGCAATATTTTGCGCTGCCTTGAACAACAAGGTTTTCAACTGACCGTTGTGCCAGCCAGCCTGCCCGCCGCAGACATCCTTGCCCTTAAGCCCGATGGCATTTTCCTGTCAAACGGCCCGGGTGATCCGGCCGCAACGGGTACCTATGCCCTGCCGATTATCAAACAACTGCTGGCGGCAAACCTGCCCCTGTTTGGTATCTGTCTGGGGCATCAGTTGCTGGCACTTGCCCTTGGCGGTAAAACAACCAAAATGCCATCAGGCCATCGCGGCACCAATCATCCGGTTAAAAACCTGCTGACCGGTATGGTTGAAATCACCAGCCAGAACCACGGCTTTCATGTTGTGGCCACCAGCCTGCCCGCAGAAGTCGAAATAACCCATATCAGCCTGTTTGACCAAACCAACGAAGGCCTGCGCCTGAAATCAGGTCAGGCCTTTTCTGTTCAATACCATCCCGAAGCCTCGCCGGGCCCGCATGACAGTCATTATCTGTTTGTGCAGTTCCGCGAGCTTGTTTGCGCACACCAACAACGCCAGAAGGCAGCAGCATGACATTCAATCGTATTCTTATTCCCCTTTTCAGCTTTGCCCTTTTTACCTCTGCCGCGCTGATGTTTAGCGTACAGCCCATGGTTGGCAAACTGTTGTTGCCAATCGTTGGGGGCACACCCGCCGGATGGATTGTGGCAATGGCGTTTTTCCAGCTGGCCTTGCTGGTGGGGTATGGTCTTGCCTATGCCCTGTCACGCCTGACACCGCGCCAGCACGGGGCTGGTTATCTGCTGTTGCTTTTGGGTGGTGTTTTGTTCCTGCCCGTTACCATCCAGTCAGTTGACCACGAAACGCTGGGTGCCTGGGGTACCTTTACCATCCTTAGCATTGCGGTTGGCTTTCCTTTTGTGGCACTTTCAACCACTTCGACAACTCTGCAGCGCCTGTTTGGCGCGACTGGTCACGCTTCAGCCAGCGATCCTTATTTCCTTTATGCGGCCAGCAACCTTGGCAGTTTTGCCGGTCTGCTGCTCTATCCCTTGTTAATCGAACCAACCCTGACACTGGGTGCGCAAACGCTTAACTGGAAGTATGTCTATTTTGCCCTGATTGCATTGGCGGCAATCTGTGTTTTCACACTTCGCGGTTCAAGCACGGCAACAGCGGCGGCGTCAGCTGATAACGTCAGCACGCCAATAACGCTGTCCCAAAAACTTTACTGGCTGGCGCTTGCCTTTATCCCCGCCAGCTTGCTGATGGGGTATACATCGTTTATTACCCGCGATATCTATTCAGCACCGATGATCTGGGTATTGCCCCTGTCGCTTTACCTGCTGACCTTTGTTATCACCTTCCGCACCAGTCCGCTTGTCACATCAAAACGTCTGACCGCGTGGCATCTGCTGGGGGTTATGGCCAGCATGATGATGATCACCTTGATGGAAAGCAAACTGCGCACCTCGATGATCACAATCGTTTTCCACCTGTCGGCATTTATGCTGATTGCGCTGGCCTTTCATGCACGACTGTTTGAAAACCGCCCCAGTGACAGCAACCGACATCTGGCGGTGTTCTACCTGATGCTGTCTGTTGGCGGTGCGCTTGCTGGTCTTTTTAATGCTTTCTTGGCGCCCGTTATCTTTAACCAGTCGCTGGAACTGCCGCTGATCTTGCTGGTGTCGCTGTTCTTCCACCCCTCATTCTTAAAAGCAACTAACAGTGCGGAGCGGTTTTTTCAGCGCTTTGCTGTTGCCGGTATGTTGCTATTCCTTGTCTTGTGGCATTTCGAGATGATGCAACAAGAACACTTGATGGGTCTTGCTTTCCTCTGCCTTGCCCTGACAGCACTTCACCCCCGCACGCTGATGTTTTCGGGTGCGCTGTTCCTTGTTGTCAGCCTGAACAGCAAGTCACTTGATGTGATTGACCGCACGCGTAACTTCTATGGCAACCTTATTGTCTATGAGCGCTACATCAAAAATCCTGAAACCGGCCAAGCCTATCTGACGCGCCACCTCAAGCACGGCACAACCCTGCATGGCTTTCAGATCGACGACCTTGAATACCGCCTGAAACCTGTATCTTATTATTCGGTAATAGCGCCGTTGTTCGAAGAACTGGCGCCAAAGAAAACCGCCGTCATGGGCCTTGGCGCGGGCGTTATGAACTGCGTCGGGTCAGAACAAAATGAAATGACCTTCATTGAAATCGACCCCGCTGTTGTCGATTTTGCACAAAAGTATTTCACCTATCTGTCGGGCTGCGGCAACACAAAACAGATGCCGCGCATCTTGCTGGGCGATGGGCGTCTTGAAATGCAAAAACTGCAAGATGAAAAATTTGACATTATTGTGATGGATGTATTCTCCTCTGACTATATTCCAGCGCACCTGATGACCAAGGAAGCGATAAGCCTTTATCTTGACCGCCTGAGCGATAACGGCGTTATCCTTGTGCATATTTCAAACATCTTCTTTAACCTTGAGCCACCCTTGGCTGCCATTGCCGACGAACTTGGTCTCAGCGCCATGGCCCTGAACAACGTGGTTGCTGAAAAGTTTTATCAGAATGCTAGCTTGTGGATTGCACTGGCCCGCACACCTGATGACCTTGCGAAGCTTGCTACGCTTGGCTGGGAGCCAATAACCACCAAGGAAGGCGTGCGTGCCTGGACCGATGATTACAGTGATTTCCTCGGCGCCTTGCGCAAAAACCCACTGGCTGTGCTGACCAAAAAGCAGACCAGCCCGCCAACACTCGAGAAAGCCGAAACAAAGACAGATGCCGAAAAGAACTGATATCAAATCAATCGCCATTATCGGTGCCGGGCCTATCGTTATCGGGCAGGCCTGTGAGTTTGACTATTCAGGCACCCAAGCCTGCAAAGCCCTGCGTGACGAAGGCTATAGGGTTATCCTGATTAACTCCAACCCTGCCACCATCATGACCGACCCCGATCTAGCCGATGCAACCTATATCGAGCCGATCACGCCTGATATCGTCGCCATGATCCTTGAAAAAGAAA
>JBEIPH010000049.1:0-6776 GCA_040377115.1 Micavibrio sp.
CCGCCGCCCCTCAGGGTGAAATTATTTTGCAAGGCCTTGATGGCGAAATGGATGACGCCAGCTGGCAAGCGCTGTCCGCCATCCACCCGCAAGCCGCCATGCGCGAAATTTTAATCGCCACCGATATCAAAAAAGAAGATGTCGCCGAGTGGCCAACCTTGGTTGAGCGCACAGGCATGGCCCGCGCCGTCAACCCCGAACACGTCAATCAGGCACGTGCCAAATTGCTACGCGAAGCGCTGAGACCTGCGGCCACTGCCGGTGCGCTTGATAAAATCAATATCGATCCACAAGCCCTAAGCGGCATGGACCTGATCATCGCAGGTTCCGCACAGGAAGAATCAAGTGTGATTGCGCTTAAGCTGCGCGAAACGCTGGAGGTTCCGGGCCGCACCGCCGCTCTGGTCACCACCGATCGCGCATTGGCGCGACGTGTATCGGCCCGCCTGCGTCATTGGCAGATCGAAGTCCCCGATAGCGCAGGCCTGCCACTGGCCGAAACATCGGCCGGTATTTTCCTGCACACCACCGCCACCATGGCGGCCGATGAACTGGCCCCCATTCCGTTTCTGGAGGCGATGAAACATCCCCTTGCCAGCCTTGGCCGCGACAAAACCGAATTTGCTGCCACCCTGACCGCGCTTGAAGACGCCATTTTGCGTGGCCCCCGCCCAACCGAGGGCACCAAAGGCCTGCGTGCCAGCCTGACACGCGTGTTTAACGACAAGGCCGCGCGCCGTGGTCAAACCCTGCGCAAAACCAAAAATGCGCCGCTAACAGAAACCCAGCAAGAACACGATCGTTTGCAAAAAATGGTCAAAGACCTTGAAAAAGCCGGCAAGGAATTCTTTGCCCTCGCTGCGCGCAAACGCCCGATCCCCTTTGCCCTGTTGCTTGATGCGCATATTCGCTTCTGCGAAGGTTTGGCCGCAACAACACAAGCTGAAGGCACAACGCAACTCTGGCGCAGTCAGGATGGCCTGCGTGCGGCACGCCTGCTGTCATCCCTGCGCGAGGCTGGCCATCATATGCCGATGATGACAGGCCGCGATTACGCCGACACGCTTGATCACCTCATGCGTGGTGTCAGTGTTAACCCCACCAGCAAATCACATCCGCGCCTGAAAATCCTCTCGCCCGAGCAAGCCTTGATGCACAAGGCGGACATCATCATCGTTGGCGGGCTGAATGACGACAGCTGGCCACGCAAACCCGCTGACAATCCTTGGCTGTCACCCGATATGCTGAAAAAACTGGGTGTGCCCGGCCCAACAGCGGCCATTGGCCGTGATGCTTATTTGTTTACACAGGCCCTGTCCGCCCCCAACGTGTTGCTGACCCGCGCTGCACGCGCAGGTGATGGCCCTGGTGTGGCTTCGCCCTTCCTGACACGCCTGATGACGGTGGTGCGTGCCGCTGGCATGGACCAGCAGCTGATTGGCAAGACCCCGTTGCTTGATATCCACCACGCCCTGCACACACCGGGCGAGGTCAACCCGATTGACGCCCCCGCCCCAACCCCAGCGCGTCATCTGCGCCCCAAACAATTGCCTGTTACGGCCATTGAACGCCTGATGCGCGACCCCTATAGCATTTATGCCCGTTACGTTTTGAAACTCACACCCAAGCAAGTGATTGACGCCGGGCCCGGTGTGGCTGATCGCGGTATTTTCACCCACGCAGCGCTTGATACCTTCCTGCGCCGCTACCCCGACCGCATGCCAGAACAACCCTACGAAGAACTGGTCAAAATTGGTCGTGAAGCTTTCAAACCGCATCTGGATGACCCAACCGTGCAGTCCTTCTGGTGGCCGCGCTTTGAACGTGTGGCGAAATGGTTTGTCCAGTTTGAAGCCGAACGCCGCGACACCGCCCGCACCCTTGGCACCGAAGTGGGTGGCCGTCTTGAAATCGATCTTGGCGACAGTGTCTTTACCCTGACCAGCATCGCTGACCGCATTGATTACAACCAAGACGACCAGCTGGAAATCATCGATTACAAAACCGGCAGCGTGCCGACACAAAAATCAGTGGCCCTTGGCCTGTCGCCCCAGTTAACACTGGAAGCCCTGATCGCCTTCACTGGTGGGTTTAACGGGATTGATGCAGGCGACGTTGGCAAACTGCAGTACTGGAAACTATCCGGTGGCCGCCCCGCCGCCGAGGTCATCACCGTCAAAGGCGATGTCAAACAGCTGGTCGATGAAGCCCGCGAAGGTGTCACCAACCTGATGCGCGCCTTTAATGACCCCGCCACCCCCTATCTGGTCACGCCGCGCCCCGATGATGCACCACGTTACAACAACTACACGCATCTCTCGCGCGTGGGTGAATGGTCAACGGTCAAGAAAACCACCGCACCTGCCGCTAACCAGAACTCCACCCGCAAATCACGCGACCCCGCCCGCCAAAAAGCACCCCGCCGCAAGGCTGGCAATGCCGCGGTCACCCCCAAACCGCGCAAACGCTAGGAGCATCGACCGTCATGGACAAAAAAAACCCCGATGCCAAAAAAGACTTTAACCGCAAAAAAGTGGTAAAGCCCGATCCAAACGTGGTGCAACGTCTGGCCTCTGACCCCACCGCCAGTGTTTGGGTTACCGCCAGTGCAGGTACAGGCAAAACAAAAGTCCTGACAGACCGCGTCTTGCGCCTGATGCTCAATGGATCAGCGCCCGATGAAATTCTGTGCATCACCTTTACCAAGGCGGCCGCCGCCCTGATGACCATCCGCATCCGCGAGGAACTGGGCCAATGGGCGACACTGCCAACCGAAGCCCTCACCGAAAAACTAACCAAGCTGCAGGGTCGCAAACCCAAACAGGATGAAATCGTGCGTGCACGCCGCCTGTTTGCCGAATATCTTGATGCCCATGGCGGCATGCGTATCCAGACCATCCACTCGTTCTCCCAAGGGCTGCTCAAGCGCTTTCCGATTGAAAGCGGTGTGCCCCCTTATTTCGAAGTGATGGACGACCAGACAGCTGCTGAAATGCTGCGCGCCAGCCGTGCGGACATCCTGCGTCAGGTACAAAAGCAACCCAACAGCCCACTGGCACAGGCCGTGAAAATGATCACGCCCGAAGTATCAGAAGAAGATTTTATCTCCCTTATCGGGCAGCTGACCTATCGCCGCGGGGAGCTGATTTCAACCATCGAGCATTTTGGCGGCCTTGAAGAAACCATCGAGGCTGTTTACGCCTATCTTGATGCGCCCGAGGGTGTTGATTCAAAAACACTCAACGAAATGCTCAACGACGATCACGGCCTGTTTGGCGATGCGCCGGATATCGACGCACTGCATCAGGCGGCAGACATCCTTGCCACCGGCACACCAACCGAACTTGAAAAGGCGAAGCTGCTCAAAGCCTGGCTGTTGCACCCTGAACAGCGCGTTGAAATGTTCTGGGATTACGCCTCTGTCTTCCTGACAGCTGATCAGGTCATGCGTAAAAAACTGACCACCCAGAAAACAATTGCCGCCGAAGAAATCCTGCGTGCCGAGGGCGAACGCCTGATGCGCGGCATTGAAACCATTTCAACCATGAACGTCGCGCGCGGGACGGAGGCGATTTTGCGCCTGACCAGCGCCATTCTTGACACCTATTCGGCACGCAAAAAGTCGCTCAACCTGCTTGATTACGATGACCTGATCCACACCGCCAACGTCATGTTGCAAAAAGAAGGGGCGGCCAGCTGGTTACTCAAAAAACTGCCGGGCGACCTTAAACACATTCTGGTCGACGAAGCACAAGACACCAACCCCGACCAGTGGCAATTGGTCAGCGCCTTGGTCAAAGAATTCTTCAAACCCGAAGCAAACAAAAACCTGCCCGAACAAACCCTGTTTGTGGTGGGCGATGAAAAACAATCTATTTTCTCTTTCCAGCGCGCAGACCCGCGCGAATTTGCCCGCCGCAAGAAAATGTTTGCCGATCTGGTCAAGGCCAGCGGTGGCGAGTGGCGCAATCTTGAAATGGAAATCGCCTTCAGATCCTCTCCCGCCATCACGCAAGCGGTTGACGCCGTTTTTGCCCAAGCCGAGGCCTCTGATGGCCTGTTCTGCGATGGCGAGGATGATGCGGAACGTCGCGTACACCACGATCCTTTCCGTCAGGGTCAATCCGGTCTGGTCGAGGTTCACCCGCTGATCATCGCCAAAGCAGGCGAAGAACCCACACCGTGGTCACTGCCCGCCGAAGTCAAAGACGCAAGCGACCCCGCCGGCGAGCTGGCCGATAAAATCGCAGATCAAATCAAAGACTGGCTGCAGTCAAAAGAAAAGCTGCCCTCCCGTGGCCGCGCGATCATTCCATCAGACATCATGATCCTTGTGCGCCGCAGATCGGCCTTTGTTGACCAGCTGGTGCGCGCCCTTAAAAAACGCGATGTGCCTGTATCGGGTGCTGACCGCATGTCCTTGCGCGAACAAATCGTGGTGATGGATCTGGTAGCACTCGGTGAATGGCTGCTTTTCCCGCGTGATGATTACAAACTGGCTTGCGTGCTGAAATCACCCCTTATCGGCATGAACGACCAGCAACTCGAGGACGTCGCCGCAGGCCGCAAGGGTGATTTGTGGTCATCCCTGCAGGCAGCCGCCCAAAAACCAGACGCACCCGCTGTCTTTAAAGACGCCGTGGCCTATCTGGCACGTCTGCAAGAAACCTGCACGCAAGAGCGCCCGTATGAGTTTTACTCCTCCGTGCTGATGAACACCTGCCCTGGCAATGCAGGCACAGGTCAGGCATCAGGGGCTGCTGCCCTTTATGCGCGCCTTGGGTTTGAAGCTGAAGATCCGCTGGTTGAATTCATGAACGCGCTTGAGCGTTTTGAAAAGCTTAACCCATCCACGCTGCAAGGTTTCATTGCCTGGCTTGATGCCGGCGAGGCCGAGGTTAAACGCGAGATCAACCTTTCCCCCGACAGCCCGCGCGTCAATATCATGACCGTGCATGGCGCCAAGGGTCTTGAGGCCCCCATCGTCATCCTGCCCGACACCACCGGCCTGCCCGAGGATAACACCCGTGCACGCCCACGCTTCCTGTGGCCCGAAGGCAGCCGCGAAGTACCCCTGTGGGTGCCGCGTGCTGATCTTGAAAACAACATCTTTAAACGCGAACGCGAACTGGCCGAAGTAGAACGCGACCGCGAATACCGCCGCCTGCTTTATGTGGCCATGACACGCGCAGCTGACCGTTTGTATGTCTATGGATACCAAAACAGCGGCCGCGAAACGGGCGCCAGCTGGTATGACTTGATCAAAAAAGGTCTTGAAACCAATTTGGCGCAGGCCCTGCTTGATGAAGAAACCGGCATTTTGCGTTTTGAAGTTGATCAAACCGCCAAAGCACAGCCCGATGGCATCAAGCCGCAAACACAGGTAACCGTTGTTGGCATCCCGCAATGGGCGCGCAACAACCCGCCAACCGAAGAAGCCCAAGGCCCCACCCGTTTCCGTCCTTCGCAAGAGGCAGAAACAAAACCGGATGGCAATGCGGGCAATGACAACAAACCATCAACGCCCTCACCCCTTGATAAACCACGTGATGATTACGCCATCCGTCTGGGCCATGCGGTGCATAGCCTGCTGGAATTCCTGCCCGAAATCCCCAAGACAGACCGTACAGCCGCAATGGAAGCATTTTTGGCGCGGCCTGAATATGCGCTTAAACCGGCGGATCAGAAATACACGGCGCGCAATATCACACGCCTGCTGGCTGATACCAGCTTTGCCAAGGTTTTCGGACCTGATGCAAAACCCGAAGTCAGCGTCACCGGACGTCTGTGGCAGGATGGCAAACCCGTGGCCCTGTCAGGTCAGGTTGACCGTTTGGTGATTGATGGCGATACCGTGACAATTGTTGATTACAAAAACGGCTGGAAAGTTCCCGAAAAGGCCGAAGACGCCGGTGCACGTTATATCGCACAGATGGCGGCTTATCGTCTGGCCCTGCAGCAGGTTTATCCAGATAAGAAAATCCGCTGTGCGCTACTGTGGACCCGCAAGGCCCAGTTGATGGAAATGCCCGATGCGCTAATGGATCAGGCCGTTGCCGCCATGCGCCTCAGCGCGGTTGATCCAGCAACGGTGCCTGCACCTGCCGCGCGCAAAACGGCGGGGCCAAAACCAAAGCGTTAAGTAATCAGTGCTCAAGAGCCTTGATAACACCCTCACACATCTGCTTGGCATCGCCCAGTAGCATCATGGTGTTATCATAGAAGAACAGCTCGTTATCAATACCGGCATAACCGGAGCCAAGCGAGCGTTTGACGAACAGCACTGTGCCCGCCGCCTCGACATCCAGAATCGGCATGCCGTAAATGGGCGACGCTGGGTCTTTCTTGGCGGCTGGGTTGGTAATGTCATTGGCACCAATCACAAAGGCCACATCGGTTTGTGAGAAATCGCGGTTGATGTCCTCAAGTTCCAGCACATCGTCATAGGGCACGTTGGCTTCAGCCAGCAGCACGTTCATGTGACCAGGCATGCGGCCTGCCACGGGATGGATGGCATAGCGTACCTTCACCCCTTCTTTTTTCAACTGGTCGGCCATTTCGCGCAGGGCATGTTGGGCTTGCGCCACCGCCATGCCGTATCCGGGCACGATAATAACGCTTGAGGCGTTTTTGAGGATAAAGGCGGCATCTTCAGCTGATCCAATTTTCACCTGCTTGTCGCCAACACTGGCGGCAGCACCGCTCGCGGCCTCGCCACCAAAACCGCCGAGCACGACATTCAGGAACGACCGGTTCATGCCCTTGCACATGATGTA
>JBEIPH010000161.1:0-4051 GCA_040377115.1 Micavibrio sp.
AAGCATGCCCGGTATCTGGCGGCTGAAGTGGTCAAACCGTTTGGGGTCTGCCACAAAAAGATCCGTGATGCGGCGATCTTTATGCTCGTTAGCGGTGCGGGCGATTTGCTGCCAGAGTGTGGGCATGGTCGTATTCCTTGGGTTTCTTGCTTAGCGATTGCTGTCAGTTGGTGCAGGCAGGCCCGGCGCTGAATCAAGCAGGGTATCTACGTTAATTCCTTCGGGTTGGCCGACAAGAATGGTTGTCATTTTGGCGGGATCAAGCAGCTGGGCGGCCAGTTTTTTGACGTCATCCGCGCTGACAGATTTAATAGCCTTCTCGCGCTCTGTAAGATAAGACGGCGCAAGCCCGTCACGCTGCAGGCTGCTGAGCACGTTTGCGATATCCGAAGTAGACGCAAGCTCAAGCGGGAGCGATCCAATCAGGTATGATTTGGCATCGGCAAGCTCGCTATCGGTGACGCCTTCATTGGCCATGCGTTGCAGCTCGCTGCGGATAACGCTCAGTGCTTCTTGTGCTTTGTCATTGCTGGTGGAAAGGGTGATTTGCAGGATGTTGCCATACTTCATGTTCAGCAGGGCGCTGTAAATGCCATAGGTCAGGCCACGCTTTTCGCGCACTTCACGCATCAGGCGCGCATCAAAACTGCCGCCGCCAAGGATATAGTTCATGACCACCGCCGTATGCCAGTTGGCATCATTGCGGGCAACAGCGGGCAGTGCGGTTGCTATATAGGTTTGTGGTGTATCAAGCGGCAGCATGATTGTTTTGTCCTGATGCTGAAGTTCAGCTGGCTGGGCGTCCGTTTTTTGCGGTCCAGTCGCGGGCAGGGCAGCAAAAGTTTTGTCAATCAGCAGGCTTGCCTCGTCTTTTGAGATATCGCCAACAATTGAAACGCGCAGGCCGCTGAGCGTAAATTGTGTTTTAACGAAGTCCACCAGATCGCGGCGTGTAATACGGGGCACACTTTCAAGTGTGCCAGCCCCTGGAAGTGCATAGTAATGACCTTCAAAAACAACGCCGTTAAAGGTGCGGGCAGAAAGCCAGGCTGGATTGCCCATGTCATCTTTGATGCTGGCAAGGTTTGCGTCGCGCATGCGCTCTACTGCGTCATTGTCAAAGCGCGGCTGGGTCAACGCCAGCTGCAAGAGGCTAAAAGCAAGGTCGCGGTTTTTGGTGACCGTCTTTAGGGTGCCGTGAAAGGCATCGCGTCCGGGCGTGAACGACAAGTTGATGGCGTTATTTGACAGTTGTGATTGGAAAACCTGACTGCGCAGCTCTCCTGCACCTTCATCAAGCAAGATGGAAACCATTTTGGCCACGCCCGGCTTGTCGATCGGGTCGTTGATCAACCCGCCTTCAAATGAAAAGTTCATGGTAACAACGGGCAGGCTGTGGTCTTCAACCAGCCATACTTCGATACCGGCGGCTGTTTTTAAAATTTGCACATCAAGTGGCTTTTGGGCATAGGCACTCTGGCTCAACGAAAGCAACGCAACCATGACAAATGCGAAGAACGTTTTCATCGGTTCACCTCGGCACCAGCGGCGGGGGCAGGGGCGGCGCTTGTGGCCGGTTTGCTTGGGCGTTTGGGGCTCAGTGGCTGTGTCAACAAACCTGAAACCGGCATGTTTTCGCCATTCAGCAGGTTGTTGGCCGCGGCATTGACGTCGTCAATTGTCAGGGCGTCTATGCGCTTTAGGCGGTTTTGCACATAGTCAATATCAAAGCCCGAGCACAACGCGCGGCCAAAGATAAGGGCTGGGCCCTGAATACTGTCGAGGTAATAGGTAACACTGGCAGACTTGCGGCTTTTTGCGGCATCAAGTTCTTCGAGTGTAACGCCGCTTTCAAGCAAGGCGCTGATCTCGGCTTCGATTGCGGCCTCAAGCTTGGCGGCTGAAATACCAGGGGCGGGGCTTGCGTGAATAATAAAGCTGGTTTCATTCAGGCTGATGGGATCGTATTCAGCCCCTGCGCTGACGGCGATCTTGTCACGGACCACAAGGTTTCTATACAAACGCGACGTTGAGGTGCCACCAAAAATTTCTGTCAGGACATCAAGCGCATCGCTGCCGCGTGGCGCGCGATAGATACGGTTTACAAGTGGCACGCCCACACGTTCGTCTTCGAGTATAACACGCTGGGTGCTGATAATCGGGGCTGGGCGGGGGCGTTGACGCTGCATAACCTCGCCAACCGGAATGGCGCCGTAATATTTTTTGGCCAGCGGTTGAAGTTCTTCGGCATTAATATCGCCAGCCACCACCAAAATAGCGTTATTGGGCGAATACCAGCGGTCATAGGCATTCAGCGCCATTTCGCGTGTCAGTTCCTTCATTTCATGCAGCCAGCCAATAACCGGCACGCCATAGGGATGGTTGACAAACAGGGCTGCCATCATCTGCTCGTTAAATTTTGCTTGTGGCTGGTTGTCGATACGCTGGCGGCGTTCCTCGATAATAACCTGACGTTCAGCGGCGATCACATTGGGGCTTAACCGCAGGTTTTTCATGCGGTCGGCTTCCATTTCCATCACCTTGGCCAGATGCTGGCGCGCGACGGTCTGGTAATAGGCCGTAAAATCATGTGACGTAAAGGCGTTGTCATTACCGCCAAGTTTTTTGACGGTTGCGGATAATGCGCCATCGGGAAATTTGGCGGTACCTTTGAACAGCAGATGTTCCAGGAAATGTGCGATGCCGGACTCACCGGGTTTTTCATCAGCGGCGCCGTATTTGTACCAGACCATATGGGCAACAACAGGTGCGCGGCGGTTTTCGATGACAACCACCTGCATGCCGTTATCTAGGAAAAAGCTTTCGGCATTAAATGTCTGCGCAAAGGCAGGTTGCGTGAAGAAAATCACGCAAAGGGTAAAGGTCAAAACAGCGAAACGCGAAAGCACGGTCATTTTTCTTGGCGGCCTTTGTCGTTGGCGACAGGCTATGCTAGGGTGAATGCGGTGAATACTTGCTTAACTGCTTCTTATGTAACAGAGTTTTTCCATGAAGAAAAGAAATCAAGCGCCAGCCCAAAAAGCTGTAAAAACCGACATCAAAGCCGCGCTCAGGCCCTTTCGGGGCCGTATAGACGCGCTGGATGACCGTATTGTGGCCCTTTTGGGCAAGCGTTTTGCGATTGTCAGACGGGTGGCCGCGCTGAAAGCTGCCCATGATTTTCCATCATACATTAGTGACCGCGTGGTCGAGGTGCGGGAGCGCAACGCCAAAACCGGTCAGAAATATGGAATTGACCCCGATTTTATGAGGATGCTTTACAGCCTGGTCATCTATCAGTCCTGCGCGGTTGAGGACATGATCAAATACGCACACAAAAGCAAAAAGAAACCCGCCGCTAAAAAACGTGCCCGAAAAGGGAATGCCAAAAAATGACAGATGGCCTTCCCGCCCGCCGCGTCGCCTATGTGATGCTGAACGATATCTTTTATCAAAAGAAAAGTTTTGATGAAGCATTGTCGCGCCACGCCAAGGCACTGGAAGACCTTGAACCGCGCGATCGCGCCTTTGCGCGTTTGCTGGTCAGCATCGTTCTTAAGCGCGGGCGCGAGATGAAGGCCCATCTGGCCACATTGCTGCGTGACCCAGTCGAAAGTCTGGCCCCGCCACAACTGCTGACTATTTTTTGTATGGGCATGGCGCAGCTTTCGTTTTTGCACACACCGGCCCATGCGGCGGTTGATACCTGTGTGGAACTTGCTGCGGCCGAAGGTATCGCCCACCAGAAACCGCTGGTTAATGCCATCTTGCGCCGCTTGACGCGCGAGCCTTATGTGCCATTGCCCGCACGTGACTCTGGGCGCATGGCAACGCCAGAGTGGCTGTGGTCGGAATGGATGGCTGATTACGGCGTTGAAACAGCGCTTGATATTGCAGCAGCCCATATGGATGAACCACCGATTGATTTCACCCTGCGCCACCCTGCACAGGTAGGGCAGTGGGTTGAAAAATTAGACGCGCAAGCTTTACCCACGGGCAGTTTGCGCAAGGAAGTCGGCGGATTTATCCCTGACCTTGATGGATTTGAAGA
>JBEIPH010000220.1:0-3110 GCA_040377115.1 Micavibrio sp.
ACACACGCCCTTGTGGTGATTGATGTCAATCAGGGCAGCTGCCCTGGCCATCTGCAGGCCAATATTGAGGCCGCCAGTGTCATTGCGCGTGAAATGCGCCTGCGCAACCTGAGCGGCGCCATTCTGGTTGACTTCATCAACATGACCAAACGCACAGAACGTGCCCAGATCATCGAAGCCCTGACCTCGGCCCTGGCTGATGACCCCTGTTTGGCCCTTGTACATGGCTTTACCCGTATCGGGATTGTTGAAATCACCCGCAAGCGCCGGTGCGGCATGCACAGCGAAAAACAGCGGGTTAGCCTGCAAAAAAACGCCTGAAAGCGCTGTTTTTCAGACGTTTAGTTCCCTATGGACAGGCCGGATTATTTTGGCTATAACCTTGGTCTCTTTGGCAAATATTGCCATGCCCGGATAGCTCAGTTGGTAGAGCAGCGGATTGAAAATCCGCGTGTCGTTGGTTCAAATCCGACTCCGGGCACCACTTTTTCCCTACATCCCCGTGAACCAACTGTTTTTATTTGCACGGCATAGCCGTGGGTGGTTCAAATCCGACTCCGGCACCACTTTTTACCGCCATTCAAATAAATTAGCTCTGCTGGCCACCGTGGGCTTGCGCGAAGCGTGCGTGACTAACGCTAACACCATCCAGCGTATGCCATGTGGCAATACTATCGCCTTCGGGCGTAAACCAGAGTGAAAGCCAGTTGCGGCTGGCAATATAACGGCGACGGCTTGTGGGATAGATCTTTTCCATCTTGATGAAAAGGTTTTCGTTTAATTCTTGTCTTCCCTTGCTCAGCCATTCGCAAAAAAAGACAACCGTACGCGGCATGGGCGGATGAGAGATGCCTGATGCTATATATTGCGTGATACTTTTGCGCCGCCTATCAAGGATGACCGAGCGCGCGCCCATATGTATCTCGCCAGAAAGCAGGGTCACACGACTGCCGCGCTGTGCCTGATGCGCCAGCAACTTATCAAGCATGGTTATCCACTCTTCACGGTGTGCTGGTACGCGCCACTGGTCGTGAATATCATCGGCAAATTTCTTTGGATTGATTTTTGGCGGCAATACCTTGCTGAGCCAATCAGGAAAACCTGTCAGGATAAAATCAAGGGCAGAGAAATGCCCCGTGGCCAAAGGCACACTAAAAGCAATAATCGTTTCTTTGCAATCAGTGGCATCTGCCAGGGTTTTATCAAACCACTCGCGTGCATCTTGCCCCATAACCTGTTGCCGTGTGCGCTGTGACCTTAAATCAGGTGCCACGATCAGACTGCCTGCCATCTTGATTGCTTTACCAAGATGCGGCCCAGCTGGCAAAGATGGTCGGCCACGCTGAAAAAGGCAAAAAGCCTCTCGCGCACAATTAAAAATGCCTTGGTAAAGTGATGAAGCCTGTCTTTTTTCTGACCAGCTGCCCCAGCCATCAAAAATATCGTGATCATCCCATATCATAAACGACGGCACGCTTGCCAACACCTTGCGGACAAAAGGCTGCGACCAGACCTGCATATAAAGTTTGAAATAATAGGCACGCACCTGTTCTTGCAGCGCGGCATCAAACACCGGTGCATGCTCTATATTTCTTCCGCTATCCACCCAGTCTTTCAGGGCTGGCGTTTCCTGCCATAGCCTATCCGCATAAATCTGGTCGCCACCCTGTATAAGCAACGTAAATGGATGACGCATGTGTTCTTTGGCGATATCTTCCCATCCCGCATATTTTGCGGCAGGTGGCGGCATTTGCAGCCCATCAGATTCAGAACCGTTGCAAGAGGCATAGGCAATTCTGAAGCCTGATTTATCGGCAGGAATCGATGGCAGATAAAAAGAAAATTGTTTGCCAGACAACGTGTAAACGACCTCGGCTGTCGCAAGCGTCGCCCTAACCGCAATATCCCAGCGAAAGAAAGACATACCCTCAAAGGATACTATTTTTGCAGGGGCAGATACCGTCAGCGCAGCTTCACATGAAAAATCGGGACATGACTTAGCCGCGCAGACGACGCCATAATGCAAAACGCCATCGACCTCGCCTTCCGCATAAAGGACAGGGCCAAAAATATCACCGTCAGACAATGAAGACATAAATTCGCTCATAGGCTGTGAAATAGGCCGCAGGAATGCAAAAGAAAAGCCCCCAGCCTTTTTACCTTATCCCTGTGCTGCGGACTGCTGGGTTTCCTCGGCGCGCATGGCGGCTGGCGGGGTTACGCGGACCAATGAAATCTGGTTGCGTTGCTTTTTGATGATTTCAAATCTGAAATCAAAGAACGTATAGGTCTGCCCCACCAGCGGTATGCGCTGGCTTTCAAACAGCAACAAACCTGCCACGGTTGAATATTCATCATCAGGCAGGCCCCAGTCCATTTCACGGTTAAGGTCGCGGATGGTAACCTTGCCATCAATCAGGAAACTGCCATCAGGCTGTGGTTTAACACCCGTAACAGCGGTGTCGTGTTCATCATCGATCTGACCGACAATTTCCTCAAGAATATCTTCGAGGGTGACAACGCCATGCAGCACGCCATATTCATCAACCACGATGGCAAAATGTTCGCGTCGGCTGCGGAAGGCCTGCAATTGATCAAACAGCGTGGTTGATTCAGGAATAAACCACGGCTCCATCATCGCGTTTTCGATATTGATCTTGGATATATCGCCGTTGCAGTTGCGAATTTCCTGCAACAGCAACTTGGTATGAATAACACCGACGATATTATCCTGACTTTCGCGCCACACCGGCAGTCGGGTGAAGGCGCTGTGCAAGACCTCGTCCACAACCTTTGCCGCTGGCTGGTCAATATTGACCATGCGCACGTTGCGGCGGTGGACCATGATTTCTTCAACCGTTACATCCGCAAGGTCAAGGATGGAGCGCAACATCGCCTTGGTTGTCTGGCCTGCGGGATATTCTTCTTCCTCGCTGGTTTGCATCAGATCGATGGCGCCACGCAGTTCTTCCGCATGTGCTTCCCCGTCATCGCTGGCGACACGTACACCAACCGCCCGTAGAAAAAAGTTTACAATTTTTGAAACGGTACGGCTGATAGGCGAAAAAATAGCCACCACCACTGCACCAGCTGGGACCAGAAAAAGCGCC
>JBEIPH010000003.1:0-13771 GCA_040377115.1 Micavibrio sp.
ATAAGCCCCGGGTTTGTAAAAACGCCGCTGACGGATAAAAACGACTTCGCCATGCCCATGATGATCAGCGCCGAAGAAGCGGCATCAAGCCTTGCACGGCAGCTGCGTGGCTGTGCTTTTGAAATTACTTTCCCCAAAAAATTCACGACCATCATGAAGTTTTTGCGTTTATTGCCTGATGTGCTTTATTTCCCCATTGCGGCGCGGTTCAGGTGATATGAAGGCGGCTGTGCGCAATCTCTGTCTGGTGCTTGGTGATCAATTAACACATGATCTGGCAAGCCTGCACGATTTTGATTTAAAACGCGACGTGATCTGGATGTGCGAGGTGGCGGAGGAAGCCACCTATGTGCGCCACCACAAAAAGAAAATCGCCTTTCTGTTTTCGGCCATGCGCCATTTTGCCGATGAACTGCGTGCCAAAGGCTATCGGGTGCATTACACCCATATTGATGACGCAAATAACGCGGGATCATTTGAGGCCGAAGTTGCCCGTGCTATACACACCCTTAAGCCAGAAAAGCTGTTGCTGACTTTTCCGGGTGAATACAGAGTGCTGGAGGCGATGCGTGGCTGGCCGACAAAATTTGGCGTCAAAGTTGAAATTCTCGAAGATGACCGTTTTTTATGCACGGTTGATGAATTTGCCACTTGGGTAAAAGACCGCAAACAATTGCGTATGGAGTTTTTCTATCGTGAAATGCGGCGGCGCTATAAAATTCTGCTCAATGGGGATGACCCCGAAGGCGGGCAGTGGAACTATGACAGCGAAAACCGCAAGCCGCCCGATGGCGGAGCTGGGATGTTCCAGTCAACGCCACTGTTTTTCAAGCCAGATAAAATCACCCGAGAAGTGATGGAAATAGTCGCCGCGCGGTTTGGCGATCATTTTGGCGATCTGGAGCCATTTCATTTTGCCGTGACGCGCGATCAGGCGCTTGAGGTGCTTGACCATTTTATCCGCGAACGGCTGCCGTTTTTTGGGGATCATCAGGATGCCATGATTGAAGGGCAGCCGTGGATGTATCACTCTTTTATCAGTGCTTATATCAACTGTGGCTTGCTTAAACCGCTTGAGGTTATTGCCGCAGCAGAACAAGCCTATCGCAATGGAAAAGTGCCTTTAAATGCCGCCGAGGGATTTATTCGCCAGATATTGGGCTGGCGCGAATTTGTGCGCGGCATTTACTGGGTGAAAATGCCGGCTTATGCGTCTGAAAACTTTTTGCAGGCAAATCGCCCGCTGCCTTGGTTTTATTGGTCGGGCGAAACCGATATGAACTGTATGAAGCAATGCATCACCGAAACAAAGCAAAACGCCTATGCGCACCATATCCAGCGTCTGATGGTGCTTGGCAACTTTGCGCTTTTGGCGGGGCTTGATCCCAAAGAGGTGAACGAGTGGTATCTGGTGGTATACGCTGATGCCTATGAATGGGTGGAAATGCCCAACGTCAGCGGCATGATTTTGTTTGCCGATGGCGGCTATCTGGCCAGCAAGCCGTACGCGGCCAGTGGTGCTTATATCGATAAAATGTCTAATTACTGCAAGGGCTGCAAATACAAAGTAGCTGATAAAAACGGCAAAGACGCTTGCCCGTTTAATTATTTGTATTGGGATTTTCTTGACCGTAACCGCGAAAAACTCAGGGGCAACCACCGTCTGGGAATGATTTACAACACGCTGGGCCGCATGGGCGATGACCGTCTGGCGGCTATCAGGCACGACGCCAAACTTTTCCTTGATAAACTGTCTGACAAGGCTTGAAATCCTTAAGGCCGGTTCTATTTCTGCCAGAAGAGTTAGAAAAAACAGGAGATTATCACATGACGGCCAGCCTTTTTGACCCGATCACAATCGGAGACCTCAGCCTTCCCAATCGGGTTATCATGGCGCCGCTGACACGCATGCGCTCAAAACAGCCGGGAAATATTCCGTGGGCGTTGAACGCCACCTATTACGCACAGCGCGCAGGGGCTGGTTTGATCATCAGCGAAGCTTCACAGATTTCACAGCAAGGGCAGGGCTATCCCGGAACGCCAGGCATTCATTCGCCCGAGCAAGTGTCAGGTTGGAAAGATGTAACCAAAGCCGTGCATGAGGCAGGCGGGCGTATCTTTATGCAGCTGTGGCATGTGGGCCGTGTATCGCACACCAGTTTTCATAGCGGACAGCCGCCAGTTGCGCCATCAGCCATTGCGCTGACCGAACAGGTGATGACAGCTGAGTGGAAAATGGCGGCGGCTGAAACACCGCGTGCACTTGAAACAGCTGAAATCGCGGGGATCGTTGCCGATTATGTGGCGGCGGCCAAAAATGCACTTGAGGCAGGTTTTGACGGTGTCGAAATCCACGCAGCAAATGGCTATTTGCTTGATCAGTTTTTACAAGATGGCACAAACAAACGTGATGATGTGTATGGCGGCAGCATTGAAAACCGCGCGCGGTTTTTGCTCGAGGTCGTTGATGCGGTGACGGCGGTTGTGCCCTCAGGTCGCGTTGGTGTCAGGCTTTCGCCCTACGGAACCTTTAACAGCATGAGCGACAGTGACCCCGTGGCGCTGTTCAGCCATGTGCTGAGAGAACTGTCAAAACGCAAACTGGGCTATGCCCATCTGGTGGAGCCACGTTGGTCTGCCGAGGCAGGCGCAGATACCAGCAAACTGCCGCAAACAGCAAAGATCTTCCGCGAGGCCTATGCAGGCGTCTTGATAACCGCAGGCGGTTATGACCGCGAGAGTGCGCTGGCAGCGCTGGCGAACGGTTCCGCCGATGCGGTTGCTTTTGGTCGTTATTATATCTCCAATCCTGATCTGGCCCAGCGTCTGGCGGCGGATCTACCCCTTACGCCCTATAACCGCGCTACATTTTATGGCGGAACAGAAAAGGGCTATACCGACTACGCCGTTGCAGACAAAGCGGTGGCGGCCTAAGCATGAAAACGCTTTTCGTCGCGCTTATTTTTGTGATGGTTCCTTTTTTGTCCACAGCACAGGCGAAGGTGGTCAATATTACGTCGGCATATGACTTTGCGCTCAACGGTGCTGATGGCAAACCGCTTCAGCTTTCTGATTATCGTGGCAAGGTGTTGTTGGTTGTTAATACGGCAACACAATGTGGTCTTGCCGGACAGTTCAGGGATTTGCAGGCGCTTAAGGATAAATACGGCGATAACGGATTGGTTGTGATCGGTGTACCATCCAATGACTTTGGCGGGCAAGAACCGCTTGAGGCAGAAGCGGTTGCGAGCAAGACCAAAGAAGATTACGGCGTTGATTATCTTTTTACGGCCAAAACAGCCGTTAGTGGCGAAGCGGCACACCCCTTTTACAAATGGGCGGCCCTGCAAAACAAAGGTGGATTGCTAAGCGACAAGCCACGCTGGAACTTTCACAAATATCTTGTGGGCCGCGATGGTCAATTGGTGGGCAGCTATGCTTCTGCCACCAGCCCGCAAGATGAAAAAATTGTAAAAGATCTTGAAGCTGCGCTTGCGGTTAAACCCGAATAAGCCCTTATTCAAAAACGCCCCAGTCTTTGCCCGTGGCTGATTTGTAAAAATCACGATAGCGCTGGCCAAGGCCTGTATCCATCGCCTCGAAAATATCAAAAAGCACGGCAAAGATATCAGGTATTGAATCGTTGCCGACCAGCTTTTGTGAAAGAGCGGCAATGTCGGCTGCCCGCGGATGATGAGATGTCACCGGCAGGCTTGCCAGATAATTTTTAAGATACATATCAAGACAGAAGACGGCGGTTAAAAAACGCTCGTCTGCGGGTATCGGGTTGTCGGTACGGCTGACAAAAATAAATGAATCAATCGCATTGAGCAGGCGCGCGTAAGCGGCGGCTGTGGCTGGCAGGCCGCTTTTTGTATAGGCTTTTTCAACCATTTGCTGAACGGCCTGCGCATCGCCCATCCAGTTTTGCAGGTTGTAAAAATAGCAGCTGGTGGGATCGCGCAGCACGATACCAGATGAAACAAGGCCATTCATAACCGACCAGTCGCAATAAGTTCCCTTTGTCGGGTGCGGCCCAAACCACAAATCCATGATTGATTTAAAAATATCGCGTCGCCAGAAAGTAAATATACCAAGATTGGCGCCGCTTGACGTTTGCAGGTGATCCATGACGCGCTGGGTTGGATGGGCTGCGGTTATTTCACTGGTATAGCTGCGGATGATGCCGTTCTCATCGCTGTATCCCATGACAGCCGGACGTATGCCGACAACATCAGGTGTGATGTTGGTAAAGGTAGGCGCATCGCCGTAACTGAAAATGGTGTCATCGTCGCCCATCATTAAAACAAAATCGCTTTTTGTTTCGTTGAAGGTCAAAAACCAGTTGTCCATCATGCCGCAAGGCGGTGTTTCAAGATAAACAAGGTTTGCGTGTCCCTGCATCAGGGGTTTCAGCGCGGCAGCTTTCTCGGTGGATCCAGAGTTATCTGACACAACTAGGCGCATATTATGCTTGATGCAAAAGCGCACCGCGCTTTCGATAGACTCGCGGCTTCTTTCCAACGGACGGTTAGAAGGGATGCCGATGGCGCGCTGAGGCTGTGACATTGAAGGCTCCTTGAATGACTGTCTGGAATCTTAAACGAACTGGCCGCATAAAAAAAGCAGGCTTCCGGTTAGGGAAGCCTGCTTTGTCGAAAAGTAAGACGTTCTTAGCGGTTAAGCGCGGGCGCTGCTGCTGGAACGGCCTCATCACCCTGCTGGCTCAGGCGCTTGTTACGCTGCTTGAAGCCAAAGGTATTGGTGCGGTCTGCATCTGCATCATCGTAAACGTTTGCGTTTTCGCTGCCCTTGGTGGCCAGGTCATAACGCATAATGCGGCGTTCTTCGATGCGGTGGGTGTTATAGATAGTGGTGTCAACACCCAGTTCTTTGAACAGGCTGTCGTCAGCTTCGCCAGTAACGGGCAGGCCTTTGTCTTTTTGGTATTTGCTGACAGCAGCAGAGGTTTTGGCTGTGTAAACGCCATCAATTGCGCCTACTTCATAGCCCATATCAGCCAGTTTTTGCTGAAGATCGCGTGTGATGCGGATTTTAACAGCCTCAAGCACAGCGGGGTCTTCGGCAGCGCCCGTGTCAATCACGCGGGTTTCTTCGACGACGGTCTCCGCACTTGCCAGAATAGGTGTCAAGAGCATGGCGACAGCGAGGACGGATGACAGTAAATAGTCTTTCATAATCGGCATCCTTTCATAAAGCGGTTATAGGGTTTATGCAGCGTTTATCCATGTGGCTACGATGCGTTGCAACAATATAGGCCGAGTTGTTGCGTTTAGCAAACGATCTTCTGGTATTAGGTAAAAAAGCTATTCATTGCCTAAGAGATTTACGTCAGGCATTCTTTGTAAAGGGGTTGTTTTAAAGGCAGATATTCTGCCTTGGGCAAAGTTTTTTGGGGAGCAAAGTGCTTCGATGGCACGAATTTATAAGACATCGCTTGTAAGCGTGGTCACAGTTTTAATAGCTTTACAATCATCAACGGCTCTTGCCGCAAGCTTGCAGGAAACGGTTCGTCAGGCGGTGGCCAGTCATCCGCAGATTGCCGCGGGTAAAGCGGCACGCGCCGCTGCTGACAGCACCTTCAAAGAACAACGTGCCGGATACTTCCCGACGGTCAGTGTCAATGCACGCGCGGGACATGTTGATGCAAATGATGATACAACGCGCGGATTTACAGGTGGCAACGCAACGTCATGGCTGGGCGAGGGCGGGGTTACGCTAACCCAACCGTTGTTTGCAGGCTTTAGCGTTTTAAACAGCACCAAGGCCGCCGAAGAGCGCCGCGAAGCAGCTGAATTTGATCTTGGCAGCACAGCTGAAGACATCGCACTGAGGGCAGCGCGCGCGCATTTAAATTTGATGCGCACACGTGAATTGCTGGCACAGGCAACGGAATATCGCGCTTCGATTGAAAAGCGTCGCGATAGCATTGCCCTGATGTTGACCGAGGGCGCAGGCAGTGAGTCTGAATTGCTGCAGGCAGAAGATGTTTTGATGGTCGCGCGGGCGACAAACCTTGGCTATGAAGATGCTTTTGGTCAGGCAGAGGCGGATTATATCGAAGCGGTTGGCGCACCCGCTGCGGGTGAGCTTTCTTTTGGTGAGGCTTCGTGGGAATCCCTGTTGCCGTCAAACCAGATTGATGCTTTGAAGGTTGCGGCCGCGGACAATCCACGCCTGAAGGCTGCGGATACCATCCGCGAGGCCTTGGGCCATGAGCGCGAGGCCGAAGTTGGAGGCCTCTACCCGCGGGTTAATGCCGAAATGTCTTATCTTGAGCGTGATCAGGATGATGAGCTAAGCGGGGAGTCTTCAAACGCCCAAGCCATGCTGACTATGTCATGGAATTTTTCAACGGGCGGTGCGCAACTGGCGCGTATAGAGCGCGGTCGTCAGATTGAAAAAGAAGCAACCGCGAAACGTGCGGACATACTACGCGGTGTTGAAAAAGATGTGCGTCAGAAAATGACAGCGATGACGCTGGTTAACAAGCAGTTTGACGTGTTTGTTGAGCGCGAAACAGCGGCGCAAAAAATCCTCGACAGCTTTATTGTCCAATTTGAGGGCGGCCAGCAAACAAATCTGGCTCTGCTGCAGGCTGAATCGCGTTTGTTTGACGCGCGCGCTGCGCGTATTGACTCTTACTACCGCAAAACACTGGCCCGTTTTGAACTGCTGTCAGCCATGGGCCGCCTGCGGCAAGCTTTTGGTGTTGGTGATGTTGCGCCAGCCAGAACAGCGCAAAAATAATGACAGGCACGGATAAAACCGCACCGAAGCAGGATATCGCTACGGCGCAGGCTGTGTCTGATCCCTTGATTGAAAGCCTAGAGTTTCTGGCCGCCTATTACGGGCGCCCGCGATCAGCCGCCGCACTTATGGCGGGGTTACCCACGGATGGTGGCCGTATCAAAGCCACTGTTTTTGCAACCGCCGCCACACGCGCAGGGCTTCAGGCGGAAACAATCAAACAAAAACCTTCACAGTTAACGGCAACGCAATTGCCGGCGGTTGTTCTGCGTCAGGATGGCGGCTGTGATCTTTTACTGGCCGCAGAAAAAGGCAAAACAGGTCAGGTTCTTGATCGCTCAAAGCTGTTAGATGCTTTGGCAACGCCGCTTAGGCCGCCAGTGACTGTCTGTGATCTTTCTGTGCTTGATGCTGCCGGCAATGGATTTGTGATCGTGGTTAAGCCACAGCCCGAAACTGTTGCAGAAGAAGATAGCGCACACGGCGGCCACTGGTTCTGGCAGCCACTGATTGAAAGCAGCGGTGTTTACGGGCAGGTTTTGATTGCCAGCGTGATGATCAATCTTTTCGCGCTGACCAGCCCGCTGTTTATGATGAATTTTTACAACCGTGTCTTGCCAAATGATGCGCTTGAAACCGGTTGGGTTTTGGTTATTGGCGCTGTATCCGTTTTTGTGTTTGATTTTATCGTCAAGACACTGCGGGGATACTTTATTGATACGGCAGGCCACCGTGCCGATGTGCTTACCGGACAGCGGCTTTATGATCAGGTACTTGATATGCGCCTTGGCGGTCGGCCTGAGTCCATTGGCGTTTTTGCTAGCCGCTTGCGTGAATTTGATAGCCTGCGCGAGTTTTGTAACTCGGCGACCATGACGGCGCTGGTTGATTTGCCTTTTGCCTTGTTGTTTGTGGCGGCAATTTGGATTGTAGCCAGCCCGCAAATGGCGCTGCTGTTGTTGGGGCTTTATATTCTGGTGCTCGCCTTTGCTGTTCTGACGCAGGTGCCTGTCAGACGCAAGGTGCGTCTGGCGATGCAGACGGCTGAAAAGAAACACGGGCTGCTGGTTGAAACGCTTGCGGCGACAGAAATGGTGCGCGGTGTTGGCGGTGAAGGCAGCTTGAGAGCGCGCCATGCGCGTTATTTGGGCGCTTCGGCGGAGGCTGGTCAGGCGTCGCGCTTTTATTCGGCGCTGAGCGTTAATTTTTCAGGCATGATCCAGCAGCTCAGCGGTGTGCTGATCGTGTTGATCGGCATGTATCTGGTGCGCGACAAAGAAATGACCGCTGGCGCTCTTATTGCCTGCGTGTTGCTGGCCAGCCGCGTCATTTCCCCCGTCGGCAGTGTAGCAGCGCTGGTTAACAAATATCATCAGGCGCGCGTCGCCTTCCGTCAGCTTGATGCGCTGATGCGCCTGCCTGTCGAACGTCCCGCAAATCGCAAATTCCTTCACCGCCCGACCATCAGCGGCGCCTTTGCCATGAATAACGTGTCGTTTTCATACGCGGGGACAACCCACAAGGCGCTTGAAAATATATCCTTTAGCGTCAGGGCCGGTGAAAAGGTTGCCGTGGTTGGCAGGATCGGATCAGGCAAGACAACGCTGGTCAAGATGCTGGTTGATTTTTACCAGCCAACACAGGGCAGTGTGCTGGTTGATGGCACAGATATGCGTCAGGTTGACCCGGCTGATTTACGTCGCCATGTGGCCTATATGGGGCAGGACACAGGTCTGCTCAGTGGTACGGTGCGCGACAATATTACGCTTGGCCGTATGACAGCCACGGACGAAGATATTCTGCGCGTGGCCGAAATGACGGGCGTGCATGAATTTATCAGACGCCATCCGCAAGGATATGACGCACCAGTGGGCGAGGGCGGTACTGGCCTTTCAGGCGGACAGCGCCAAGCTGTTGCGCTTGCGCGTACGTTGTTGATGGACACGCCCGTGCTGGTGCTTGATGAGCCAACCAACGCCATGGACAGTGGGTCGGAAGAACGCGTGCTGCGCGCGCTGGAAAGCCATTTGGCTGGCCGCAATCTTTTCTTGGTAACGCACAAACCGGCCCTGCTGCGTCTGGTTGACCGGATCATTGTTATCGAGAACGGGCGTATCGCAATGGATGGCCCGCGTGATCAGGTCTGGCAGGCGCTTGCCGGTGGGCAAGTCGCCGTAACCCCGCCAACTGCGAAGGAATAAGGTGCAGTAATGGCAAAATCCAAACAAGCAGATGCAAAACGTCAGGCGAAACTGGAAATCGCAGAACTTGCGGTTGCGGCGCGGTTGCGTCCGGCCGTGCCTGCACGCTTGCTGCTTTGGGTCATTGTTGCGTTTTTTGGCTGGTTTTGTCTTTGGGCCAGTACCTCCATGGTGGATGAGCGTGTGCGTGGACAGGGCCAAGTCGCACCCTCGCGTGACCTGCAGGTCGTGCAAAGCCTTGAGGGCGGGATTTTAACGGACATTCTGGTGGCGGAGGGCGACAAGGTTGCTGCTGGCCAGACATTGTTGCGCATTGATGATATTCAGTTCGCATCAGAAGGGCGCGGTATTGAAGCGCAGATTAACAGTCTCAAAGCGCGTCAGGCGCGTTTAAAGGCCGAGGTTAGTGATCAGGCTTTCAGCATGCCAGCTGATATTACAGCCAAGCATCCTGACATCGCGGCGACAGAAGAAAAACTCTATCGTTCCCGTCAGGAAGAATTGCAGGCCGCACTTGAAATCCTGCGCGATGAAGTGCGCGAGGCAGAAGCCAATCTGGCAGAAGTTCGCGCAAGCATCGGAAAATATTCAAAGTCAAAAGAGCTTTTGCAAAAAGAGCTGGCCATTACCCGCAAACTAGTGGCAGCAAAAGCCCAGCCTGAGATTGAACAGCTACGTTTAGAGCGCGAGCTAAACGATGTAACAGGAAATCTTTCCACAGCCGCGCAGGCGCAAGAGTCTTTACAGGCCCGCGTTTCCGCCAGCCGCCGCAAGGAAGGCGAACGCAAAAGCAATTTTAAATCGGTGGCGCTGGCCGAGCTTAATGATGTTGAAACGCGTATTGCCGCGATTGGCGAAAACCTGAAATCAGTCGAAGACAAGGTGCGCCGCACAGAGCTTAAGGCCCCCGTGTCGGGCATCGTGCATAAACTCTACGTCAAGACAGTCGGCGGCGTGCTGGAACCTGCCCAAAAACTGGCAGAGATCGTACCGGCCGAAGATGATCTGCTTATCCGCGCGCGTATCAGCCCTGCGGATATTGCCTTTTTACAGCCAGGCCAGAAAGTGCGCGTGAGTATCACGGCCTATGACCCGCAAATTTACGGCACGATTGATGGAACGCTTGAGCGTATCGGTGCTGATACCGTTTCTGATGGCAAGGGCAACATGTTTTTTGAGGTTGATGTGCGCACGGATAAAAACTATTTGGGATCATCAGAACTTGCCATGCCGATCGTGCCGGGTATGGTCAGTGATATTGATATTATTGTCGGGCAGCGCAGCATCATGACCTATTTGATGCGCCCTGTCTTGCGCGTGCGTGACCGCGCCTTGACCGAAAGGTAATCCATGTTATCGCGCTTGCTTTCACATCGCTGGGTGCAGGTGGCGCTTTTGCTCTCGCTGCTTGGGGGCGCTGTGGCGTTGCGTTTGCAGGATCCGCCCGCGATTGAACGCCTGCGCCACCTGACCTTTGACGCTTATAATAAAGCCATGCCACGTCTGGCCCATGACGACACGTTGATAGTCGATATTGACGAGGCTTCTATCCGCGCAATTGGTCAGTGGCCATGGCCACGCACCAAAATGGCGGCGCTTACCGATAAGCTTGCGGCCATGGGTGCCAAGGCCATTGTTTTTGACGTGGTATTTGCTGAAACAGACCGTACATCCCCGCCTGTTATGGCGGCGCAGTTGCCTGCGGATGCAAAAACGGTTGCTGACGGACTGGCCAGCCTGCCTGATCACGATGCTCTGTTTGCGCAATCGATAGCGTCTGCAGGAAATGTCGTTATGGGGTTTGTTGGGGCAAATCAGGTCACGGGCCGTGATCCTTTGTTGATTGCCCGTATGCTTAATACGGGGCAGCAACCTGCGGTTGGTCGTTTTGTACGGGGGCTTCATAACTTCACCACCAGCTTGCCGCAGTTAACCGAGGCGGCAGCCGGTAATGGCAGCTTTACGCCGCTGGTTGAAAACGATGGCATTGTGCGCCGCCTGCCATTGTTGATCGGGCTTGAAAAGAATAATGACGGTGTGGCCGAAGCTGTCTATCCCGCGCTGTCGCTTGAAGCTGTTCGTGTGGCGCTGGGTAAAAAGGTTCTGACCGTAACCAGCCATGGTGTTGACAATCCTGCTGGCCTTGGCGTGCAGTCAATCGCGGTTGGTGATCGGCGCGTTCCCACCGATGAAACAGGCGGGGTTTGGGTTTATTACACAGGTCACAGGCCAGAACTATATGTTCCGGCGCTATCTATTATTGATGGCAGCATTGATGCATCACGCGTCAAAGATAAAATCGTTTTTGTCGGCACCTCGGCTATCGGCTTGCTGGATTTACGGGCAACTCCATTTAAAACGGACACCCCGGGGGTTGAAATCCACGCCGAAATGGTCGAGCAAATCCTGCATGGCCAATTTTTACAGCGCCCAAGCTTTTTGATTGGTGCGGAGATGATCGCCACCTTGGCGGTTAGCTTGGCGATTATTTTCTTGGCGCCCTTTATATCCACGCTTTCCATGGCCTTGCTGGCTGTTGTTGTCATTGGCGGTGGTACGGTGCTGAGTATTTATGCCTATGGGCATATGGGGCTTTTGGTTGATGGTGTCTATCCTGCACTTGTGACGCTGACGATCTTTATTTTGTCAGCTGTTTTGACCAGCCTGCGCAGTGAGACTGAAAAAAAGGCAGTGCGCCAAGCCTTCAGCCATTATATATCGCCAGTGCTGATGGATGAGTTGACGCGCAACCCAGATAAGCTACGTCTGGGTGGAGAGGTGCGTGAACTGACGGTGATGTTCACCGATATCCGCAACTTCACCACCATTTCCGAGGGGCTGGACCCTGCGGAATTGATCCGCATGATGAACGATTTCCTTACGCCCATGACATCCTGTGTGCTGGAAAGCCGCGGTACGATCGACAAATACATGGGCGATGCCATCATGGCTTTCTGGAACGCACCCCTAACCGACGCAGAACACGCCCGGAATGCGGCGCGCGCGGCGCTGCAGATGGTGGCAGCACTTGAGCCCGTCAACGCCGAGCTTGAAGCCCGTGCGCAAGCAGCGAGCAGGACACATCACCCTTTAAGGGCAGGGATTGGGCTTCATACAGGGCCAGCGTCGGTTGGAAACATGGGGTCACGTCAACGCTTTGCCTATTCCGCACTTGGCGACACGGTTAATCTGACGTCGCGTCTTGAAGGCCAGACGAAAAATTATGGTGTTAGTATCCTTGCATCAGAAGCAACCATGAAAGCGGCCGCTGATTTTGCCTGGCTGGAAGCCGACCTGATCAAGGTAAAGGGCCGCCAGCAACCGGTGCGCATATTTATGCTGGCGGGCGATGCGGAAACAAACAAAAATGCCGATTTCAACAGCCTGCAGGGCAAGCACAACAAAATGCTTGGCTGCTATCGTGCGCAGGAGTGGCAAGAGGCAGCCCAGCTTACACAAGAGCTTGAAAAAGCTCTGCCTGCTTTTGCGGCCTATTACGCGATGATCCTGTCACGCATTGAGCAATATAAAAACACCCCGCCAGCAAATGACTGGCAGGGCGTTTGGATTGCAGCAGATAAATAAAATCAAAGGGCGTTAATGACAACCCCGTCAGGGCTGCTACCCTGTTCGATCACCAACGTGACGTTCGCACCCTGGTAGTTACCAGTATAGACAACAGGACCCGTACCGATTGGAGACCCACCTACGGGCGTGCCTGATTGCAAGCTCAATCCTGCCATATCAAGAAACAGCTGACCAATCTGCCCGGTCTGGTTCATTTTGATGTTCAAAGTTTTATTCACATCGGTCATTTCAAAGATGTCTTGAATGTTCAGCTTTAGAACAGTTCCGTTGACCATCTCGATGTTCTCGACATTCTTTAAAGTACTATGATTGGTGTTGATGAAGTCATAAACGCCGGTTCTGTTCAGAACTACCCTGTCAGATCCCATGCCGCCATCAATAACCCCAAAGTTCATCTTGTTGACAACCGTCAGGTCATCGCCGGCACCCATAAAGATTCTGCCAAAGCCGTCGAGTCCATTTGTGTAGACGCGGTCGTTGCCATTGTCGGCATAAACCGTGGTGTTTTCAAATGCCTGTATACCACCTGAACCCAGTGCGCCAGATGTACTTCCATCACCTGTTAACGTGCCAAGGAAAACAGGCCCCGTGCTAAAGCCGCGTGTTTGAAGAACAAACGCGTGGCTACTTAGAATCTGGTCGGTCGTATTATCGACCGCCTGAATGACGTAGTTAAAGTCATTGATCATACGGTCAAGCGATAGTGGGTTGATAACCGAGATCTGCCCAGTATTTGCATCAAATGACATGATGTTGGTGGTGTTGTTGACGATTGTGTCATAAGGGTCGCCAGTGCCTGTGTTGAAAGTGTAAGCTTTGCCCTGAATATTGCCACTGGTCGTCAGTGTTTGCATGGTGCCTGTACCGTCCCTGTAAACCAGCTGATAGCTGATGTTACCGACAGGAAGGGTTGGGTTTTGAATAAAGCCTTGTCCCACGACAGTGCCGGGACCAAAGCCATTCATGCCAAACAACGGTATGCCGTCGTCAAAGTTTTCTGGCGTAAAGTTTCTGTAGTCAACACTGAAGGCGAATTTAACTGCGTTAAGGTTTGCGCCCGTTCCTGTCGGAGGTGGCGGCAAGTTTCCGGGCGGTGGGGGCGGTGGTGCTGGTGGCATTGCGCCAACGGGTGGTGGCGCTGTACCAGGCGGTGGTGGAGGTGGTGGTGCGGCCCCGATCACACCGGTTTGTGCTGTTGTGCTGAACTGATA
>JBEIPH010000105.1:0-4887 GCA_040377115.1 Micavibrio sp.
AAAGAAGTCGAAAATGCTATCAAGAACAAGCTGGGCCAAGACGCACTGAAAGGCCTGATCGATGGCCTGCGCGCAGGTGCCGACATCAAGCGCTTTGATCTTGAAGGCAAGCCTGTCGAAAAGAACTAAGCTTTAACGGTCTAAACAAAACCCCCGATCGTCGAAAGACATCGGGGGTTTTTTATTTTGCCGGATAAAAAATCCTAGCGCATCGAGTGCATGCCAAACTGCCTGAACATCATCGAAAGCGCAGCGCGGTGCATGTCGATGCCGCCGCTTGAATGGCAATACTGGCTAAAGATAACCGGTTGAATTTCTGCATCCCACAGCGCAAAGCAGGCGGCCATGACGCAGGCGTCTGTATCAACGCCGCAGATGCCAACCTTGGTGTGACCCGCCGCCTTTAGAGAGGCGATAAAGTCTGCAGGCGGGGCATAGCCATAGTGGGTGATAACCTGTCGTGGCGCGTCAGCTGGAAACGAGGGCAGATCCATGATGTCGCGGTCAGGCGACACCATGCAGTCGGCATAGTTGATGTGTTGTTCGTAAAAACTGCTCGGGTGGTTAACAAAGCGCAGCCAGTAAAGACGCTCGGGCTTCCAACGCTTCAAAAAGCCATCAAGCTTGGCGATGAAATCCGACGGAATGGATTTCATAAAGGCGTTTTGTAAGTCGATGACCAAAAGCGGGAAATTTTCCATGATTTATCTTATCATTTGCGATGCGGTTGACAAGGCTGTCAGCCTGAAGGACAACTGGAAAGATACAAAAACCAAAGGCTGAACATGGGCTCCTGCGCCAATCATATTGATGACCCGTTACCGCCATCACTGCCGGTGGTGCAAGTGGCGGCTGTTGCGCTTGTTGATCGTGACGGGCGCATCTTGCTGGCCGAGCGCCCTGCGGGCAAGGCGATGGCTGGGTTGTGGGAATTTCCGGGTGGCAAGATTGAGGCGGGGGAAACACCTGAAGCTGCCTTGGTGCGCGAGCTGCGCGAGGAGCTGGGGATTGAAACCGGTGTTTCCTGTCTGGCGCCGCTGACATTTGTTTCCCATCGCTATCAGGATTTTCATTTGCTGATGATGGTGTTTGTCTGCCGCGTGTGGCGCGGTGCCGTGGTCGCACAGGAGGGGCAGAATTTTGCATGGCTGCGTGCAAAAGATCTGCGCAGTTACGCCATGCCGCCTGCCGACCTGCCGATTATTCCGGTGCTTGAGGAGCTTTTGTAAGCATGTTTGCACAAGCGCCAGATCTGAAGGATTTTTACGCCAGCATACAGGGCCGCGTGGTGCAGCGGTTGTTGCGCCAGCGTATTCAGGCTTTCTGGCCCGCACTGCGTGGCCAACGCCTGATTGGTGTTGGTTATACCACACCGTTTTTGCGCCATTACACGGCGGAAGCTGAACGGGTCGTATCCCTGATGCCTGCGCGTCAGGGCGCTGTTTTTTGGTCGTCCCATGAAGGTGGTGATGGTGCTGGCAAATCAGCGGTGGCCTTGTGTGCCGAGGAAAGCTGGCCAATTGAAACCAGCACGGTTGACCGCGTGTTGATTGTCCATGGCATCCATGACTTTGACGGGCTGGAGGCCATGTTGCAGGAAAGCTGGCGCGTGCTGACAGGTCAGGGGCGTTTGATACTGGTTGTACCCAATCGCAGCGGTATCTGGGCGCGTATTGATAATAGTCCGTTTGGACAAGGTGTGCCTTATTCCATGGGACAGATACGCCAAGCCCTGCGCGAAAATCTTTTTGTGCCGGAACAACAAGCACGCGCGTTGTTTGTGCCGCCAACAAAATCACGCCTGATATTGGCAACTGCGTCGTTGTTTGAAAAAATCGGCGCAAGATTTTTTAATGCCTTTGGTGGCGTTAATATTGTCGAGGCCAGCAAACAGGTCTATTCAGGCCATCTTGTCGCGGCTGCCGCGCGTGGGCCGTTGGTGGCCAGACGCCGTATTGTTGTGTCGTCGCGCATAACTTCGCGAAACAGCTAATCGCGCGGTTTCAGCGCGCAAGGGGGAAGTATAAATGAGCAATAAACCACAGGCCCGTGCCGGTATCATGGAATTGTCGCCCTATATCGGTGGCGAGGGCCGCGTGGGGGCAGGCATTACGCCTGTGCGTTTGGCGTCCAATGAAAACCCACTTGGCTGCAGCCCGTTGGCGCGCGAGGCTTATGCAGCAACTGCAAGCGATCTGCACCGCTATCCCGATGGCGCGGCGGCGGGTATCCGTCAGGCGATTGCTGATAAATATAAATTGCCGGTTGATAATATCGTCTGCGGTGCAGGGTCGGATGAGTTGATTGCACTGATCATGCGTGCCTTTGTCGGTGTGGGCGATGAGGTTATTTACAGCCAATACGGATTTTTGATGTATCCCATCGCCGCCAAAGTGGTGGGGGCAAAGCCTGTGGCGGTGGTGGAGAAAGATTTCACCACGGATATTGATGGTGTTATTGCCGCGGTTACGCCAAAAACCAAAGTGATTATTTTGGCCAATCCCAACAACCCAACTGGCAGCTTGATGAAGCGTGCTGCAATCAAAAAGCTGATTGATGCTGTTGATAGGTCGGTTCTGATTGTGCTTGATGCCGCCTATGCCGAATTTGTCGAGGATGCGGATTATGCCGATGGCACAGAATTTGTTGTTGCACATGATAATGTCGTTATGCTGCGCACCTTTTCAAAAATACACGGGCTGGCAGCGCTACGACTGGGCTGGGGATACTTCCCCCTTGAGGTTGCGGGGGCTATCAACCGTGTGCGCGGGCCTTTTAACGTCAGTGTGCCGGCCCAGATGGCGGGTGTGGCGGCGTTAAAGGATGATGCTTTCGTTGCGCAAACAATTGCCATGACCAAAACGGGTCTTGCGCAGCTGCATCAGGGGCTGAATACCCTTGGTTTTAAAACGCTGCCAAGTGCGGGAAATTTTATTCTGGTGCATTTCGGCGCGGAGGCTGAAAAAATCCGCCTTGCCCTGCGCGATCGCGGTGTTTTTATCCGCCAGATGGGGGCTTATGGCCTGCCTGAATATTTGCGCATTACTGTCGGTACGCAAGACGACAATGCGCGTTTACTGGCCGCGTTAAAAGAAATTGTCAATTAAGCGCGCGCTTCGCTGACCAGTTTGTTGGTGGCGGTTTCAATCTGCTGTTCCAGCTGGGCCATCATTTGCAGCGGGGGCATGCCTGCGGGTATGGCGGGCAGGAATTCAAACACAACTGTGCCAGGCTTTTTAAAGAATTTATTGCGGCCCCAGAAAACACCCGAGTTAAGCGCCATTGGCACAATGGGCACCTCAAGATCACGATAAAGCTTGGCAAGGCCCGCCTTATAATCGGGTGGCGCGTCTACTGCCTTGCGTGTGCCCTCGGGGAAAATTGCCACAGGGCGCCCCATGTCAAAGGCGCGGCGGCAGCCCGCAACCATCTGTGTCAGTGCTTTGGTGCCAGCTTTGCGGTCGATGGCAATCAATCCCATGCGCAAGGGGTAAAGCCCCCAGAAGGGCAGATAGATCAATTCCTTTTTAAGGACGATCACCGGATAAAAAAGACGCTGCATATAGGGCAGCTTAAGCGTTTCAAAAGCAGACTGATGTTTTGCGGCGACAATATAGCGATGTCCTTCGGGTAGATTTTCAAGGCCGCGCAGTTCCAGTTTCAGGCCAAGGATATTGCGTTCAATCCACGCGATATACCCACCATAGATGGATGCAATCACACGCGTGCAGGCGTTGGGCGGCAGCAACAGCGCCCATGCCAACAAGATGCTGAGGGCAAAAGACCCAAAGACGAGGAAAAAGGTAAAGGCAATTGATCTGATTTTCTCGATCATGATGCTCTCACGGTAATGGTGTAGCGAAACAGCGTAAAGAGATATTTCATGTACTCGCGGATAATCAGGCTGCGGTGCTGGTCGTTGCGCCACCAGTTGGCCATATCAAGCCCTTCGGGGGTAACCGGCAGGGGCAGGGCCACAAGATCAGGGGCAAGCATCTTGAATTCCAATGCCGCGCGCTTGAGGTGGTAATTGGCGGTGACCAGATAAAATTGTGTGTAACCTTCAAGTTTCAGCCAAGCGGCTGTTTCACGCGCATTGCCGACGGTGTTGTTGGCTTCAAAGCCCAACACCACACGCTCACTGGCGGTCTGGTCAGCGCTGGGGCCGATCAAGGCCAGTAGTTCGCGAACCTCCACACCTTGATAAACGCCGGAGATAAAAAGTTTTTTGCCAAGGTTTTGGCGCAAAAGATCAAAGCCTGTTTGCAGGCGGTTACTGCCGCCGGTTAGGACGACAATCGCATCAACAGTCGGCAAAGGCCCATTGGCAGCAGCACTGTCAATGTCGCGCGTAAAGGCATGCAAGCCACCAAGCCACAGCGCAATCACAAACAAAACCGCCAGCAGGCTTTGCGTTGATAAATTAAACGGGTTAAAAAAGGGCCGTCTGTGCATTGGCAAAGCGTCAGGTCATGGCGCGCAGGGAGCGCATCACGGCATGTTGCGCCGTCATGCGGGCGATCAGGGCACCCGCCAGCACGGGCGAGGCCAACAGCAGCGCCCATTGGCCGGCACTGAAGTGCAGCAGGGTTTTTGCCTGCCCGCCGGTGATGCCCATTTTGCCGCTGACCAAGCCCAGTACGGCGATGGTAATCAGCATCAGGCCAAGCCCGGCCAACGCGCCGCGCAAACTGCCGTGCAGGGTGTGGCGGCGAAACTGACGGGCGATATATTCATCGCTGGCGCCAATCAGGTGCAGCGTTTCAACTTCAAATTTATGAATGGCCAGTTTGGCGCGCACAGTGGCGGCAATCGCGGCAATACCAAGGGCGATAATCAGGCTGGTCAGGGCAATCACAAAGGTTCTGGCCGTTGCCACAAGGGACT
>JBEIPH010000006.1:0-11790 GCA_040377115.1 Micavibrio sp.
ATTTGTCACCGCACCCGCGGCGCACGAAACAACGCCTTTCTGGGGTGCTTATGCAGCGTCAAAGGCCGCGCTTGAGCGCATGGTTTTCGCCTATGCCGCCGAAGTTGCGCATAGCCCGCTTAAAGTAAATCTGGTTGAACCTGGTTTGCTTGCCACCCACATGCGCGCCGCCGCCTTTCCGGCCGAAGACGCCAGCCTACTGCCAAGGCCCGAGGCGGTTGCCCCCGTCTTTGTCGAGCTTGCCAGTGCCGATTGCGCCCAAAGCGGCCAACGCCGCCAGCTGGGCAGCTGACCGTGAGCATTGCCAACCCGCATTTTCGCCCTGACAATCCCGAACAAGCCGCGATGCTGAAGCTTAAGCGTGCGGCCGCTGTCAGCAGCATGGCGGTTGGCATTATCCTGATCACCATCAAGATCACCGCCTATCTGGTGACCAATTCGGTCAGCTTGCTGTCAACGCTGATGGATTCAATTTTTGACACGCTGGCCTCGCTGATGGCGACGGTTGGTATCATGCATGCGGCAAGCCCGGCTGATGAAAACCACCGTTTTGGTCACGGCAAGGCCGAAGCCCTGAGCGCCCTTGGGCAGGCCGTGTTTATTTTTGGATCAGCCGGATATTTATTGATTGAGGCCATCACCCGCCTGATCAACCCCGAAGAAGTTCGCGAACCACAACTTGGTATGGCGGTCATGGCTGTTTCCATGGTCCTGACGCTGGCCTTGGTTGTTTTCCAGCGCCACGTTATCAGCAAAACAAAATCCATCGCCATCACAGCAGATCACGCCCACTACAAGGGTGATTTGTTGATGAACTTCAGCGTGCTTGTTTCGCTGGGCCTGACCTATTTCACCAACTGGCCTTACTTTGATGCCCTGTTTGCCCTGATGATTGCCTGCAACCTGTTGTGGGGCGCGCGCGGTATTTCAATTGATTCATTCAATATCCTGATGGACAAAGAACTGCCCGATGAAGAACGCCAAAAGATTTTAGACCTTGTTAACCAGCATCCCGCCTGCCGCGCCGTGCACGATCTGCGCACCCGCAGCACGGGCGAACGTATTTTTATCGAATTCCATTTAGAGATGGACGGAAACCTGACGCTCGACGCCGCACATGACGTCACCGAAGAAATGGAAAAGATGATTTACGCCGCTTTTCCGATATCAGAAGTGATTATCCACCAAGAACCCGCAGGTCTTGATGACCATCGCTTAGATGAACGTGTCAGCCGCGCTTCTTAAACGGCATCACTTCGCAAAGCGGGTTTTCCACCACAGCTTGGCGCTTTCAACACGGCCCACGCCACCCTTGCGGGCAGCTTGATAGACGGTGGCGGCAAGTTCAGCCTGCGGCATCTGGATAAAGCAATGATCGCTTGGCTCAAACACATAGGCAGGCAGTGGACGTGCGGCGTGGTTATACAACACATGCAGGCGATTTGTTGTGTGCGCCTGTCTTCCGGTGCGCGCGATAAAGGCGGCAGTTTCTCCAGCGTCACCGGCAACTTTTTTAAATTGATCCACTGCTTTGCGGGCCATAATGGTTTTCCTTTTAAATATCAATCGACATAAGGGTTTTTTGACGCCTTGACGATAAAACGTATCGGTGTGGCGGGAATTTTAAAATCACGGCGCAGGGCGTTGATCAGGTAACGCTTGTGCGTGTCGGGATAATCATCTGCACGGCCCACCCACAGCGCAAAGGTCGGCGGACGCGCTTTGACCTGTGTCATGTAGCGCAGGCGGTTTTGACGGCCATTAACCAGCGGGGCTGGATTTTTTTCTTCCATCGCGCGCAGCCAGCGGTTGAGCTTGCCGGTTGATACACGGGTGTTCCACACGGCGTAGGTGTCAAGCACGGCCTGCATCAGCTGATCAATACGTTGGCCGTTAATCGCCGAAATGGTGACCACAGGTACATCGCGCACCTGCGCCAGCGTGGTGTCGAGCTGGTATTTGATATCATCCAGCACCTTGGCGCGGTCTTTAACCTTGTCCCATTTATTGACAGCCACCACCAGCGCGCGGCCTTCTTGGATAATATGGTCGGCGATAAACAGATCCTGTTTTTCAAACAGGGTTTCGGCATCAATCGTCAAAACAACCACCTGCGCCAGACGGATGGCGCGCAGGGTATCATCAACGGCCATGCGCTCGATGGTGTCAACCACGCGCGCCTTGCGGCGCAGACCGGCGGTATCAACCAAGCGGATTTTGCGGCCGTTGACTTCCCAGTCCACATGCACGGCGTCGCGGGTAATGCCAGCCTCAGGCCCTGTCATCGAGCGTTCTTCGCCCACCAGCGCGTTCAGCAGGGTTGATTTGCCAACATTGGGGCGGCCGGCAATGGCGATCTTGATGGGGTTGTTTAAATCTTCCCCGTCGGCTTCTTCGTCACCAAAACCTTTTTCATCACCTTCGTTATACATGGCAAGGGCGCGTTCAAGTTCTTCTTGCTCGGCCTCGTTCAGCGGCGCGGGTGGCGGGGTGGCGGCATCAACCAAAGGTTTCAGCAGATCATAGAGATCATGCATGCCATCGCCGTGTTCGGCCGATACGGGGATCGGCTCACCAAAGCCCAGTTCAAAGGCCTCGTAAATGCCAGCATTGGCGGCTTCGCTTTCGCATTTATTCACCACCAGACGTACCGGCATTTTTTGACGGCGCAGCCAGTCGGCAAAATGGCGGTCCATCGGGGTCAGGCCTGTGCGGCCATCCACCACCAGCAAAGCCATATCGGCCTGGGCCAGCGCACGTTCTGTCTGGGTGCGCATACGGCCCTGAATGGTTTGATCAAAACTTTCTTCAAGACCGGCTGTGTCAATGACACGGAATTTAAGGTCAAAGAAATTGGCATCGGCATCGCGCCAGTCGCGTGTCAGCCCGGGCGTGTCATGCACCAGCGCCAGTTTTTTTCCCACCATACGGTTGAAAAGAGTTGATTTGCCGACGTTAGGGCGGCCGATGATCGCAAGCGTAAAGGTCATTTTATTTTTCTGTTAGCGCCACGCTGTCAGCGTGCCGTCCTGATCAAGCGTCAGAAGCGTGCCCGCCGCCACCAGCGGCTGAATGGTGAAAGATTTACCGATGTCCTGCGTGCGCAGAACTTTGCCCCCTTGCGGGTCGATTTCAAGCATGTCGCCAGCACTGCTGAGCGTAATCAAACGCCCGCCTGCCAGAATAGGGCCCGTCCAAACAACGGGAATATCACGCTTGCGGCCTTCAAAGCGCTCAAGCGATGTCACCCAGAAAATTTCACCGCTTTGGCGCGTCAACGCCACCAGCTGTTGTTCGGATGTGACGATAAAAAGGGTATCACCCGCCGCCCACGGCATTTCGGCACTGCCCAGTTCGCGCTGCCACAGGCGTTGGCCGGTTGCTTGCTCAAGCGCAACAAGACGTCCGCTGTAGCTGACGGCATAAACAACGCCCTGATCAATAACAGGCAGGCCGCGAATGTCCGCAATCGCGCCAAGTGCCCCCGTGCGGCGCACGGCAGACAGGTTATCTTCCCACACAATGCGGCCGTTTTCAGGGCGCAGGCCAAACAGCTCGCCCGAAGACAGCGGCAGTACAACCAGATTGCTGTCAACTGCAGGTGCGGCTGATCCCAGCAGGTTGGTGGTTTCGCTTACCCCTGCGTAATTCCAGATCGGCGTGCCGTCTGTGGTGGTAAAAACCATCAGGCGGTTATCAAGGGTAATCACATAAACGCGCTCATCCATCACCGTTGGGGCAGAACGCGCGGGGCTTGGCAGTTTGGTCTTCCACAGCTGCGCGCCCGTTTCAGGATTGATGGCTGAAATATATTTATAACCGCTGGTCGCATAAAGGCGCCCTGACGCATAAGCAAGGCCACCACCAACGGCGCCACTGTCTTCTTCGTCTGCTGGTACAATCGACATGCGCCACAGGTTGTCGCCATCCTTGAGCGAGAACGCGGCCAGTTCACCCTCGGTATCAAGGGTAAACACGCGGCCTTCTGCCGCCACCGGTGTGGTGATCAGCGGGCGGCGATAACCGCCGCCTTCGCCGATATCAGCTGTCCATGCTTTTTTAAGCTGCGCACCAAGGGCCAGATGTCCCATGGCGTGGTTGGGATACCCGCCAGCTTGGGGCCAGAATTGATTGGTCCAGCTTTCGGGCAGTTTGACGTCTGCGTCCTTAAGCGCGGCACTGGGGGCCAGCTGGGTTTGCAATTGCAATACCGACAGACGTTCGCCGGGCAGAATGCGGTTGTCTTCCTTCTCGCAAGCGGCAAGAGAAAGGGCGGCAATCATCACAATTGGTAAAAAGCGCAGCTGCATCGTTATTGTTCCTTACTTTGCCGGTGCCGTGGTTGTCTGGGCTTCGGCATGATAAAGTTCGTGCAGGGTAAAGGCGCGGGTGCGTGCGTCTTGGGGTGCCAGTGCATCGCCTGAAATCAGCGCCAGTTTTTCAGCGGCTTCTTTCATCTTGCCTTGACGGGCCAGCAACAGGGCCTGCATTTCCATCGCCGTGAAGCGCCATGGATTTTTGGCACCCGCCAGATCGGCCAGTTCTTTTTCAAGTGTGGCATCTGTATTGCCGCCATCAATCTTGAGGCTAACCGCGTAAAGACGCGCCAGATCGCGCCACTTGCCATCAACGCCACGCTTGTTGGCCAGCGCTTCGTAGGCAGCGAGGGCTGCTGTCGTGTCATTCTTTTTCAGGTATTCATGTGCCGCTGCCAGTTGCGCAAGGGCGGCGAGGTCTTTGGCAGGCAAACTTGCTTCGCCCGCGGGGCCAAGGGCCGCCAGCTTTTCAGGAGCAGGTGTCTTGAGCGTAGACATCAGCACGCTGGTGGCTGCCTGATTGCGCTCGGTTACATGGCCGCGCCAAAAGGTCAGGGCGGCAGTGGCAACAATCGCCAGCACAATCCCGCCAATGATCCACAGCTGGTTTTCTTCCCAGAACTCGCGCAGCTGTTGGCGGCGCATGTCTTCATTGATTTCATGCATGATATCGGACATTGGGAATCACACTCCTATTGCAAAAAATGCTTCTAGTGCAGTGTCTTGAAAAGCATCCAGCGGGTCAAGGAAAACCCCCTGTCCACAGGCTTAAATATTTACCATAAGGTGTTATTTTCTAAACCTTGGCGTCGCCCGGCGTGTCGGGGCGCTGTTTTGCTGCTGTGAGGGCAACAAAATCCGCTGACAGGCCACATGGGCCTCGTCATTGCGGTGGCGTTCGGGCGCGCACGCCCAGATCTGCGCCAAGACCTCGCCACGTCCCTGCCACAAGGCGGGGTCAAGCAGCTGGTCAAGCTGGCGTGCGGTTGCCAGTTGGAAAAGAACGCTGTCACCTGCCTGACCTTCGCTGAGCAAGTCTTGCGGCAAAATTTCTTCTTTATTGGTGCGGGCGGCGGCAATCACCAGATCAAAAGAACCCGCACGCGCATAATCGTAAAACAGGTTGCGCTTTTCTTTGACCGATTGCGCACGCAAGGCCGCCAGGCTTTCAATTTTTGGCAAGGCCGCGGGGCTTACGGCATCTTGTGCCACTGCCTCGCGCCTAAGTCTGGCTGACAAATCTGTGTGGCCAAAAACAGCGGCGATATCCGCCGGTGTTTCACCAAAGCTATTGCGCAAACGCGCATCAGCGCCCTTTTGGTGGATCAAGGCATCGCAAAGCGCGGCATTGCCGTTTTGCGCGGCGAAATGCAAAAAAGTAAACCCGCGCGCATCACGCCAATGCACATCAATACCGCCCTTGCCGCCGATCCCGCCAAGCAAGGTTTTATCGTCGCCCGTGGCCAGCGCGTGAAGCAGCAGAGAAAGCTGCGGGGTCATGATCGACTCTTTTTTCATGATGATGGCCCGTCGTTCTTCCACACAATACGTGGACGTTTGGTGCGCATATCATCAAGCGCCATGGCGCGCAGCAGTTTTGCAAAAGCATCGGGTGTATAAGACGCCGGTTTGTTATCGCGCCAGGCCATCGGGCGGGTGGCGCTGTCCGCCACCGACTGCCAGACGCGCTGCACACCGCCGCGCGAACCGCGCCACAAATCGGCATTAAAAATCAGATCAAGCCTGTCGCGGTAACACAAAATATCTGCTGGCGGGGCACCCAGCACCTCGCTGCGTTTAAGCAGCCATTTTTCAAGACTGTCGGGCGTCATCGCCGCCATAACTTGCGTAACACGCGCCCAGTCCCCCGCCTGCAGCAAATAGTCAACAACAGGCGACTCCCTGAAACCCTTGGGCGGCGGGGCCAGCATTTCTTCAACCGTCATTTCACGCGGGGTTTTAAAGTTTTCGGGCGGAGCTGAAAATGCACGCAGCAGATCGATCATGTCATACCACGCATCACTCAGACGGTTGGTATTAACCCACCACATCAGCTCCAGCGTGTCTTCGCCGCGGCTGTGGCGGCGGGTGATGTCGGCACCGGCCTCAAGATAGACGCGCGCCATTTCAGGCTGCAACATCAGGGCGTGGCGATGAAACATGGACAGTGTCGTGTCATGCATACAATTCGCATCCGCCCCCAAACGCAGGGCTCGACGCGCAACGTCGGCATCACAGCGGTAGGACGCGTTTTTCAACCAGTCATCCACGCGCATCTGGTAATTGCTGGTTTCGCGTTTGCCCAAAAAATCAGGCAGCTCATCTGCTGTATGACCACCGTAAAGCACAAGGTAATGCGCTTTTTCACTCCAGCCATTTTCAAGCGCCAGATCAACCGCCGTGCGGCCCTTGGCATCCACATCATCAAGGGCGACTTTATTCTTGCAGCTGATCAGCAGGATCAATGTCGACAAATCACAATCGCGCACCACACGGTGCAAAAACGGCTCATCCCCCACCATGCGGTTGACATTGGCCGGTGTCCACAACAGGTCTTGCAAGGTCGATGTCGTCAGCTTGCCGCTTGTCAGGGTATCGATCAGCTTTTGGTCAGCCGCCGCCTGTGCGCTGGCGGCTTCATCACTGCGCAGCCAGCTGGTGAAATGGTCAAGCAGCGGGTCACCGGGGGGACGGGCGCGCGCTTTTTCGCTGATCCAGTCATGATCGCTCATCTTGGCCTTGCGCTCCGTTAAAAAACATAACAAAGGAATGGGCTATTATTACCATAGAGCCTTGATGGGGCCAATAATCTATTATTTGTCGTAATATAGTGCGCCGCCGCCTTTCTTTTGCTGCAAAAGCTGCCTAAAATGCAGACCTTGTAATGAAAGGCTGCAAAAGAGCGCCATGCTTGTTTTCCTGCGTGACAGATTATCGGGCTCCAAATCCTCAAGCGGACGCGCCACCTTTAGCCGTGGCGAGCTGAGCCTGATTCTGGGTGTTTACAGCCGCCATGTGCAGCAAGGCAAATGGCGCGACTACGCCATCGACAGCCTGCCCGACATGGCGGTGTTTTCTGTTTTCCGATCATCCAACGAAACGCCGCTTTACTCGATTGCCAAATATCCCTCGCGCAGCTTGCTCAAACCGCCGCGCTATGTTGTTTATGCGGGGGACAAAACGCTGCGACAAAGCGCCTCTCTTTCCGAAGCGCTTAGTGTATTAGAGGAACCCACCTGATGACCCGTTTATTTGTTTTTGCTCTCGCCCTGATGATGGTGGCTCCGGCTGCGCATGCAGAGAAAATCAAATTCTATGAAGATCCGGTTTTTAACGCCCTTAATCCGGATGACCCCCATCCGATGGAAGATCTTTTCAAGCTTGCAGACAGCAAAGATGTGCGTGCGCAATTTATCCTTGGTGACCTTTACGCCAAGGGCAAAGGCGGCCTGCGCAAGGACACCAAAAAAGCACAGCATTGGTTTGAAGAAAGTGCCCGTGCTGGTTATACCCCCAGCTTTATCCGTCTAGCGGCACTAGCCAAGCGCGCGGGCGACACAAAAGAAGCTTACAAGTGGTACACGCTGGCCAATGATTTTGGCGGCGGCAAGGATGCGCGCTATGCCACCCGTGCGCGGGACGCCATGCTGAAAGACAAGCCGCTGAAAGACGAAGAACTGGAAGCCGCCAAAAAAAGCATCACCGACTGGAAAAAAGAGCGCAGCAAAAAACTGGCTGATGAGGCAGAGGCCAAAAAGATAGCCGATCGCCGCGCTGCCCAAGACAAGAAAGATCAGGAAAAGAAAGATCAAGATAAAAAAGACAGCACAGAAAAGGCTGAAGAAAAAGCCAAGCAGGAACCCAAAAAAGAACCTGTAAAAAAAGAAGATAAACAAGATAAAGAAGACACAGACAAAAAAGAAACAGCGACCACGCCAAAGGAGGGCAATCTCAATGAATAAGATCAAGGTAAAAACACCCGTCGTTGAAATGAACGGCCCCGCGGCGCAGGCCGCCTGATATTTTTTCATCGCCCCGTAACACAAAAAACAAGGACAAAGTCATGAGCAAAATTAAAGTCAAAACACCTGTCGTTGAAATGAACGGCGATGAAATGACCCGCATCATCTGGGACATGATCATTGACCGCATGATCAAGCCCTATCTGGATATCGACCTTCTGTCCTATGACCTGTCGGTACAAAGCCGTGACGCCACCGATGACAAAATCACCATCGATGCCGCCGAGGCGATCAAAAAACATGGCGTTGGCATCAAATGCGCGACCATCACGCCCGATGAAGCGCGTGTTGAAGAATTCAAACTGAAGAAAATGTGGAAGTCGCCCAACGGCACCATCCGCAACATCCTCAACGGCACCGTTTTCCGCGAGCCAATTATTATCTCCAACATCCCCCGCTATGTACCGGGCTGGACCAAGCCGATCGTGATTGGCCGTCATGCCTTTGGTGACCAGTACCGCGCCACCGATTTCAAAGTTCCCGGCAAGGGCAGCCTGAAAATGGTTTTCACAGGTGAAGATGGCAAAGTGGTTGAACATGAAGTGTTCAACTTCACTGCCCCCGGCGTTGCCATGGGTATGTATAACCTTGATGAATCTATCGTTGGTTTTGCGCGCTCGTGCTTTAACTATGGTCTGGCCCGCAAGTGGCCGGTTTATATGTCGACCAAAAACACCATCCTCAAGGTGTATGATGGTCGCTTTAAAGACATCTTCCAGGATGTGTTTGACCGCGAATTCAAAGCCGAATTTGACAAGCACGGCCTGACCTATGAACACCGCCTGATCGACGACATGGTCGCCTGCGCCATGAAATGGGAAGGTGGCTTTGTCTGGGCCTGCAAAAACTATGACGGTGACGTACAATCCGACACAGTGGCCCAAGGTTTTGGCTCGCTGGGCCTGATGACTTCTGTGCTGCTCACGCCCGATGGCAAAACGGTTGAAACCGAAGCCGCACACGGCACCGTGACCCGCCACTACCGCATGCACCAGCAAGGCAAACCGACCTCGACCAACCCGATTGCGTCTATCTTTGCATGGACACAGGGTCTGAAATATCGCGGCAAGTTTGACAACACGCCCGATGTCGTGCGCTTTGCTGAAACGCTGGAGCGTGTGTGCATTGAAACAGTTGAAGCCGGTTTCATGACCAAAGACCTCGCCCTGCTGGTCAGCGACAAACAAGCCCACCTGACGACCGAGCAGTTCATGGACAAGCTGATCACCAATCTTGAATCTGCCATGCAGAAAAAAGCTGCGTGAAAGGTAACGACCTGCCAAATCTGATCTTCGCCCTCAGCGCCGCCTTGCTGCTTTTTACAGCAGCGGGCGCGTTGCCGGTGCGGGCCTTTTTGATTGATACTGTTTCTCATTTCATGCTGCAGTATCTGATTGGCGGAGTGATCCTATTGGCGGCTGCCATGCTGGCACGCAGCCTGCCCGCCGCAGGCATGGCAGCCTTGGCCCTGTGCATCGCCATGTGGCAAGTCGGGCCACTGGCCAAATTTGGCGCAGCAGCGCCGCAAGATTTTAAAACGCCACCAAAAACCATCACTGTGCTGCAGGCCAATACCCTGTATTCAAACCGTCAGGTCGATGGCCTGATTGCAGCCATTGACCGCTTTGATCCCGACCTGATTTTGATACAAGAAGCCAACAGCGCCATTTCCGCCTATTTCCGCGATGTGATGCGTCAATATCCGCATCAGGACCTTGATGTATCTGACACCCATGCCTTTGGTCAGGCGGTGGCCAGCAAGCTCCAAATTGAAAATGTTGAACGTCATCATTTTGCAGGCAAAAAAAAGGGTGGGCAGTCTTTTACTGTTAACGTCGGCGAAAAATCTTTGGCCATTTTATCAGCCCACGCCTGCAATCCGCTGTCGTGCCATGCGATACGCGATACCGAACTTGACGCCATCGGCAAATGGGCAGCGGATCAATCCGGTAATGTTGCTATTTTTGGCGACCTCAACGTCACGCCTTATGCCCGCGCCTTTAAAGATACGCTGACAACGGGCGGCTTAACCGATGCACGTAAGGGGCGTGGTGTAATGGGTACTTACCCAAGCCAGCTGCCCGCCTTTATGCGCATCCCTATCGACCATACCCTGACCAAGGGCGATGTGCGCGTGCTGTCCATGCAAGTGCTCAACCACGCCAACAGTGGCAGCGACCATCTGGCCGTGGTGACCACGCTGGCCATTGGCGAATAATCAGGCGCGCTTGGGCCAATAACAAAAAGCCAGCGCCCAGATCCAGATCACAGGCAAATAAAAATACGGAATGATTGTCAGCAAGGCCCAATAAGGCGTGCGGCCCGTGCGGCTAATGACGATGGCTGCAAAAATCAACTGCAGACAAATCGCAATCCCCTGCACCAGATAGCGCATCCATTCAGGCCAGGTTGATGCTTGCCACAAAATGACTTCGTTCATGCGTCACCTTTGGTGGTCTGCGGCCAGCGTTTAAATGCCAGATGCGCCGTGGTCAGGATAAACCCACCAAACGGCACCACCAGCCAGAAAACGCCACGCGTGCCAATACCAGCACGCTGATAAATACGCCATACCGGATAGGCCGCCAGCACGGCAGAAATATAATACTTCACCAGCGGACGCTGCCACCAGTCATCTGCCTGAAACGGCGCGATGAAATCATTTGCCAGCTGAGCGAGTATATCCATCATGCTTTTACTTACCTTTCCTTTGGCAGTTCATAGAGCATCCAGACCAAAAGGCCAAGCAAAACCAGCGCGCCACCCTGATGGGTAACAGCCAGATGCAGGTTGACCATGCTGACCAGCGTAAAGACACCCAGCATCACCTGCAGGCCCGCCATTGCGGCAACACCCAGCGACAGGCGACGCAGCAAAACAGGCAGCTCAAACCGACGGCTTTGCAGCCATAAATAAATGATGGTGGTCAGCGTCACCAAACCTAGACAGCGATGGACATACTGGACACTGGCAGGTTCCTCGATAAACGCGCGCAACATAGACGCATGCGCCAAGGCCTCGGGCGGAAACCAATGTCCGTTCATATGCGGGAAGGTATTATAAACAAGCCCCGCATCAAGCCCCGCGACAAAAGCACCCCAGACAATCGTCAATCCCGTAAACCCCGCTGCCATATGCGCCAGCTTGCGCAGGGGCCGCAGGTCGCTACGCCCCGCACCAACGGGCGTGTGATGAAAGCGCAGGGCAAGACGCACCATCAAGGCGTAAATGATAAACGCAAGACCCAGATGCGCCGCAAGGCGATAGTGGCTGACGGCAGGTACATCAACCAGGCCACTTTTAACCATGAACCAGCCCATGGCACCTTGCAGCCCACCCAGCGCCAAAAGACCCAAGGCCGCAGGACGGGTAGCAGGCGGCAGATAGCGCCAGAAATAAATCAACGGCAGGGCATAAATCAGCCCGATCATACGGCCCCACAAACGGTGAAA
>JBEIPH010000082.1:0-5384 GCA_040377115.1 Micavibrio sp.
AACCCCACCGGCATGATCCTGTCCTTCGGCCAGAGCGGCCGCGCGCACTTGCTCGATATCCATCCAGCGTTCTTGCACGCCATGAACAATATCGCGCAGCAATTCAGCTTCGGCTGGCACAAATACATCGCCATCAAGGTTAAAACCCACGCGGTGGCTGATAAATTCCTCAACCGCCTCGGCCGCGCCCTGATTGTTTAGACCCATCTGATAAAGAACCTGCACAGCGGCAAGGCGTGCGGCCGTGCGGCGTGCCTTGGCTGAGCCTTTGTTGCCCTTAAGCGCAGGCTTTTCTGCCTCGCGCAGCATCGGTTTGAGAATGACCTTGTCGGGATCCGGGCGTTTGATAACCATGTTTATTTCGCCCCTCCGGCTTTTTTGCTGATAGCTTCGATGCTGGCAAGGAAAGCATTGTAGTCCTTTACCTCGCGGAAGTCTTTATAGATTGACGCATAGCGAACATACGCGACCGGATCAAGATCCGCCAGTGCCGCCATAACTTTTTCGCCAATTGCTTTGGTCGTCACATCCGCATCAGCCATTTGTTCCAGCTGGCGAATAATGTCATTCACGCAACGCTCCACCGTTTCGGTGTCAATCGGGCGCTTTTGCAGGGGCAACTTGATGGAGCGCATCAGTTTTTCACGCTCAAACATTTCGCGGCGGCCATCGGCCTTGGTGACCATGATCTCGCGCAGCTGCACGCGCTCGAATGTCGTAAAACGCGCATCGCATTTGGGGCATTCACGGCGGCGACGGATAGCAGCACTATCCTCGGTCGGGCGGGAGTCTTTTACTTGCGTATCATCGCTGCTGCAATAGGGGCACTTCATCGCGCGTTATTCCTGCCCGTAGATCGGAAAGCGTTTGCAAAGCTCTGCCACTTTGGCGCCAACTGCTTGCTCAACCGCTTTGTTACCTTCAACGCCGTTGGCGGCAAGGCCATCAAGCACCTCGACCATCCATTGGCCAACTTGGGTGAATTCGGCAACGCCAAAACCACGCGTGGTGGCGGCAGGCGATCCAACGCGAATGCCCGACGTGATCATCGGTTTTTGCGGATCAAACGGAATGGCGTTTTTGTTGCAGGTCATGCGCGCGTGTTCCAGCGACAGCTCGGCATCGCGGCCCGTCAGGTTTTTGGGACGCAGGTCGACCAGCACCAGATGGCAATCGGTGCCACCAGAGACGATATCAAGACCACCCGCCTTAAGTGCCGCGGCCAGCGCGCGGGCGTTATCAAGCACGGCCTGCGCGTAGACTTTAAACGATGGCTGCAGTGCCTCGCCAAAGGCAACGGCCTTGGCGGCGATCACATGTTCAAGCGGGCCGCCCTGAAGACCGGGGAAAACAGCCGAGTTGATTTTCTTGGCGATTTCCTCGTCATTGGTCAGGATGATGCCACCACGCGGACCGCGCAACGTTTTGTGCGTGGTTGATGTAATCACATGCGCATGGCCAACTGGTGACGGATAAAGCCCAGCCGCAATCAGCCCCGCATAATGGGCCATATCCACCATCAGATAAGCGCCAACACTGTCAGCGATCTGGCGGAAACGGGCAAAATCAATCTGGCGCGGATAGGCAGAGGCACCGGCAATAATCAGCTTTGGTTTGTTTTCTTGTGCCAGCTTGGCAACTTCATCGTAATCAATCAAACCGTCTTGTTGGCGCACACCATATTGAACAGCATTAAACCATTTGCCTGACTGGTTGGGTTTTGCCCCATGGGTCAGGTGGCCGCCTGATGCCAATGACTGGCCCAAAATGGTGTCACCAGGTGACAGCAAGGCCAGCATCACAGCCTGATTGGCCTGCGCACCGGAATGGGGCTGCACGTTGGCAAAATTAACGCCAAATAATTTGCAGATACGGTCAATGGCCAGCTGTTCTGTCACGTCAACAAATTCGCAGCCACCGTAATAACGCTTGGCGGGATAACCTTCGGCGTATTTGTTGGTCAGCACCGATCCTTGCGCTTGCAAAACGGCGCGGCTGACGATGTTTTCAGACGCGATCAATTCGATTTGTTCTTGCTGGCGGCCAAGTTCCTGACGGATGGCGCCAAACACAGCGGGGTCAGCCGCGGCAAGATCATCGGTAAAAAAACCGGCCACACGAATATCGGAATGCTGGTCTTTAATTTTTGTCATGGTCACGTGATTTCCCCCAGTTTGGCAACACGCCCAGCGTGGCGTCCGCCCGCAAATGGCGTTTCAAGAAAAGCTTTGACGCAGTCAAGCGCGGTTTCAATACCGGTCACACGCGCACCAAGACACAAAACATTTGCATCGTTATGCTCGCGCGACAGGCGCGCGGTGGTGACGTCGTGGCACAACGCGCCACGCACAGCCTTGTTACGGTTGACCGCGATAGAAATACCAATACCGGAACCGCAAATGGCAATCCCGCGCGCCGCCTGCCCTGCCGCAATCGCTGCTGCCAGCTTGCTGCCAAAGTCAGGGTAGTCGACGCGGCTGTCATCTGCCGGACCAAGGTCTAAAACCTGCAAGCCAAAGCTGGCCAGCTTTTCAATCAATTGTGCTTTAAGGGCATAGCCCGCATGGTCGCTGGCCAAGGCAATAATGTTGCTGGCGGTACCTGATGTTGCTGTGTCGGGGCTGGTCATGTGCAAAAACCCAAGATGCTGTGTCTTGAGACGATTTAGTACCAGATATAGTAGGTCTTTGCCACAGGTAATATCTATGGGTGGCATCAAGAATTAAATATGAAAAATCACAAGCCTTTGTCGCGCAGAATTTTTGGCTGACTGTCGCGACGACGCAAGACAGGCTTGCCCGTGGCCATCTTGCCGCCCTTGCGTTCAAACACATCCCAGGCGGTCTCGATAAACGCTGCGTCCTCGAAATCATCAAAACCTTTTACGGTCAGCGCCTCGGCCTTGGTGGTCAGGTTCTGTGTGATGCAGGTATAGGTGCGCTGATAGAAATTAAAAATTTCAGTGATGCGGTATTGAATTGGATCTTCGACCGTTGTGCGCGAAATGCGGTAATCGCCAAGCTTATCCCAGCTGACATTTGGCACGATGTCTGAGGGGAAAGACGGTTTGGTTTCAGGCGTGCTTTCTTCTTTGCTGCGCAGGTGATCGGCCATGGCGAAATGACCTGCTTCAAAAGCGTGATTAGATGCGCGCAGGCCTTCTTTGTCCTTGCGGTGAATATTGGCGCCATGGGCCACCAGAAAGGCATAGACATCCAAATGCCCCGCCTGCGCGGCCATCATTAATGGCGTGTGGCCGTAGTTATCAACGCTGTCAATCGCCGCACCACGCTCCAGCAGGGCTTTCACGCAATCAAGCAAAACACCTTGCGCCGATGTAACGTCTGCGCAGATTTCATGCAGGGCTGTGTTGCCCATATCATCACGCGCGTTTGGTTTGGCGCCATGCGCAATCAAGGCACGCAAAACAGCCGAAGCCGTCGGCTTTTTGTGGCGGTTGCGCGCGGCCACATGTATAGGCGTCTGCCCGCTTTGATTAACCGCATTGATGTCGACTTTTTCACGGTCAAAAATATCCAGCACAGCTTCGTCCGCCGCACCGATATGGGCGTGGGATATTGCGGCAAAGGCGTGGTAGACATTTCCGGTATAAAATTTGCTGTCAGGTGTGTGTAGCGCCTGTGGGTCAGCGCCTTTTCTCAGCCAGCATTCGACATCTGATACCGACATATGCGGCAAACAGGCGTGCAAATTGGCGGTGGCCAGATAATTCTTCTTTTTGCTCGGAAACGGCAACATTGGAAAAGGGCTTTCAAAAGGGGAGGCTTAGTTTTAGGCCTGCCATCCCGCAAAGGCAATAGGCTAAAATAGCGTTAAATATCAATAATTTAGGCTAAGATATCACGCCTTTTTTGCGCAAAACATACTCCAGACGCATGATGGCAGAACGCTTAAATGCGCCCTCACCCGCACCCAGGGGGCATTGCACCACCACTTCGGTCAGGGTTTGCGTATCCATGGCGCTGACACGCATGATATTGCCCACAGGGCGGAATTCAAAAATAACTTCGCGACCCTGCATTTTTTCTGACATGGCTCTACCTGATTAAAAGACTCCTGATGTAAGATCATCACAAGAAACAATACCTGTCAAAAGGGGTTTTTACCGATGGACAAGAAAAAGCTCAAACCCGCTTTCAATTGGGAAGACCCGCTGCTGATTGACAGCCAGCTGACAGACGAAGAACGCATGATCCGCGACAGTGCGCGGGCCTATGCACAAGGCAAGCTGATGAGCCGCGTGCTGGAAGCCAACCGTCATGAAGTTTTCCACCGTGAAATCATGAACGAGATGGGTGCGCTCGGCTTGCTTGGGTCAACCATTCATGGATACGGCTGTGCAGGTATCGGCTATGTCGCCTATGGCCTGATTGCCCGCGAAGTGGAACGGGTGGACAGCGGTTATCGCTCGGCCCTTTCTGTGCAATCTTCTCTTGTCATGTATCCGATTGATGCCTTTGGCACCGAAGCGCAAAAGCAAAAATACCTGCCAAAACTTGCGACCGGTGAATACGTCGGTTGTTTTGGCCTGACCGAGCCCGATGGCGGGTCTGACCCATCATCAATGAAAACCCGCGCTGTTAAAACCGATGGCGGTTATCGCCTGACGGGCGCGAAAATGTGGATCACCAATTCGCCCATCGCCGATGTTTTCGTTGTCTGGGCCAAGGACGAGGCAGGCGATATCCGCGGCTTTGTGCTGGAAAAAGGCATGAAAGGCCTAAGCGCGCCAAAGATTGAAGGTAAATTCTCCTTACGTGCCTCAATCACTGGCGAAATCGTCATGGACGATGTTTTTGTGCCCGAAGAAAACAAATTCCCCGAAGTGCGCGGCCTGACAGGGCCATTTTCATGCCTGAACAATGCGCGCTATGGCATTGCCTGGGGCGCGATGGGCGCTGCGGAATATTGCCTGCACAAGGCACGCGAATATGTGATGGACCGTATCGTGTTCAACCGCCCGCTGGCGGCAAATCAGCTTGTGCAAAAAAAGCTGGCCGATATGCAGACAGAAATCGCCCTTGGTTTGTCAGGCGCCCTGCGCCTTGGCCGTATGAAAGAAGAAGGCTTGGCTGCACCTGAATCTATTTCACTGATGAAGCGCAACAATTGTGGTAAGGCGCTCGACATCGCCCGTGTGGCGCGTGACATGCTGGGCGGCAACGGTATCAGCGATGAATACCATGTCATCCGCCACGCCATGAACCTTGAGGCCGTCAATACCTATGAGGGTACGCACGATATCCACGCGCTGATCCTCGGGCGTGCCATCTCAGGCATCGCGGCATTTAGCTAAGGCCCTGATTTAAAATATTAAAACCAATAACCTGCGATAGCTTTGATTGTCTTTTTTGGGGCAATCG
>JBEIPH010000228.1:0-3047 GCA_040377115.1 Micavibrio sp.
AGTGATGGTTTTGGCCATGTGGGGATTGCCCTTGCCACCGGATTGACCGCTTGGGTAAATACCATCCTTTTGCTGCGTGGCCTGAAGCGCTTCGGTGATATCTCTTTGCATAAAAAATCAGCGCAAAGGCTGTTTATGATTTTGTTGGCCACCATTGGTATGTCGGCGGCCCTGTGGATTGGGGCGCGCGTGACCCTGCCTTTGGTTGAATTGAGCGGCGATATCGTGCAATTGCTGGTTTTACTGGTGGTAATGGGGGTTGCGGGGCTGTCATACGGCGGTCTGTTGCTGGCGCTGCGTGTGGTGGATATCAGCCAGCTCAAGGCCCTCTTTGCAAAGGTCAAAAAAACGGACACAATAAAGCCGGAAGTTTCTGGCGAATAAAGGGAGTGGATTTTTATGAGAGTTTTGGTATTCGCGCTGGCGCTGTTTGCCTGTGGTTTGTCAACGGCCAAGGCAGACACCTTTGTCTGGCAGGACCCCAAGGGTGATTTTACCATGTCCTTCCCCGACACGTGGCGTGTGCAGACACCTGACACACCTTCAACCAAGCTGCTGATTGCCGGCCCGGTTGCGCCCGACAAGGAACACTGCCGCATGATGGTGCAGCCTGATGGCCGCGCCAATATATACCCCAAGCGTTTGATGGATGAAGCGGTTGACGATTACCTGACCGAAGATTTTTATCGCGGCGTTATTGGTCAATACGACAGCGCGCAGATCACGGTTTATTATCCTTCCACCAGCCTTGGCGACAAGGGCGATGCGACCGCCGCACGCTATGTCTATAACGACAACGGCACGCCGATGTATGGTTTGATGATGGGCAGCCTTTATGGCGGCAATCGCTATGTGATCAGCTGTGCCGCTGACAGCCGCAACTATGAACGTTGGGCTGGTCTGTTTGCCAGCATCATTGGTTCTGTGCAGTTCAAGGATAAATATCATCCTTTTGCGATTGGCTATTACCGCGATTTCTTGGCTGATCCAAAACTGGTTCTGCCAACAACCAAACCGGGCACCAAGCACAAGAACAGCTTTTACATTGTCCCGCCCGGACGTATGTCCAAAGAGCCGACCTATAACCAATGACAGCGCTCCCCTATGCGGGCGACTATGTTCGGCGGCATGATCCGGACCGCTTTCTGCTGACCCTGTTGGCAGCGCCCGACCTGCGGCCTGACTTGTGGGCGCTTTACGCCTTTTACAATGAAATCGCCAAAACGCGCGAGGTCGTCACCGATACCACACTGGGTTTGGTGCGCTTGCAATGGTGGCGCGATGGTCTGGCGGCGCTGGCAGCAAGCAAGCCAGCACCGGAACATCCCGTGTTTGAAGGGTTGTCCACAGCCATCAAGCGCCACAGCCTGGGCACAGAAAAGCTTGAGGCGCTGATTTTTGCGCGTGAATTTGACCTTGAAGACAAACTGCCCAGCAATATCGAGGGCACGGCGCATTACGCTGATTACACAGCAACACCACTGCTTGATCTTGCTTGCCGTATCACCGCACCCGATTACAAAGGTGATTTGTCGGGCGTAGCGGTGGGGTCGGCCCTTGTCGGTATTTTGCGTGCAACGCCTGTGCATCTAACCCAGCAGCGCTGTTATTTGCCAGCTGATCGTTTGCCACGCATTGAAAATCACTATCTGGGCAAAGACCTGACAGATTTGCAGCCCGTAGCGCGTGATGTTGCATTACTGGCAAAAGATAAACTTTTAAACCTACCTGTGGGTTTGCCACGCATAGCGCGTGCACAGCGCAAGCTGGCGTTGATGTATCTGCAACAGATTGAAAAAGCCGATTTTGATATTTTCAGCCCCAAGCTTGCCAAGCCGATATTGCTCAAGCCGCTCAGGCTGCTTTTTTAAGATCGCCAATCCAGCTATCAAAATCTGCAAGGGCGCGTGAGGTGTAAAGCTTTTTACGCTCGCGGCTGCCAAGTTTTGGCGGGGCGTCAACGGGTGGGAACAGTCCAAAATTCACATTCATGGGTTGGAAAGTATCGGCATTCGCCCCCGTGGTGATGTGGTTAAGCAGGGCACCCATGGCTGTGGTGACGGGCGGTGTTGTCATGTCAGACTGCTGAATTTCAGCGGCGGCAAAGCGGCCTGCCATCAAACCGACAGCAGCACTTTCAACGTATCCCTCGCAGCCCGTGATTTGCCCCGCAAAGCGTAGGCGCGGCATTTTCTTCATGCGCAGATAGCCATCAAGCAGCTTGGGGCTATTAATAAACGTGTTGCGGTGGATACCGCCAAGGCGGGCAAATTCGGCGTTTTCTAATCCCGGGATCATGCGGAAAATTTCCGTCTGCTGGGCGTATTTCAGCTTGGTCTGGAAACCTACCATATTATAAAGCGTGCCAAGTTTGTTGTCTTGGCGCAGCTGCACCACAGCCCAAGGGCGCGGGAATTCGGTGGCGTTTGGATTGGTCAGGCCGATTGATTTCATCGGGCCCCAGCGAAGGGTTTCAGCCCCACGTTCGGCCATTACTTCGATAGGCAGGCAGCCTTCGAAATATGGCGTGTCTTTTTCCCATTCCTTGAATTCTGTTTTTTCGCCTTTGATCAGGGCATCGATAAAGGCGTAGTACTCAGCCTTTTCCATCGGGCAGTTGATGTAATCCTTACCATCGCCTTTATCATAGCGCGATTGATACCACGCCTTGGTGAAATCAATGCTTTCTTTGTAAACAATCGGTGCGATGGCATCAAAGAAGGCAAGACTTTCCTCGCCCGATAATTCGCGGATGGCGGACGATAGAGCAGGCGATGTCAGGGGGCCGGTGGCGACAATCACATGATCCCATTCTGTCGGCGGCAGGCCTTCAATCTCGCCGCGTTCGATGGTGATATTTGGATGTTCGCTGAGCGTTTTGGTGACATCGGCGGCAAAGGCGTCGCGGTCAACGGCAAGAGCCGATCCCGCAGGTACCTTGTGCTTGTCACCCATTTGCATGATCAGGCTGTTGGCACGACGCATTTCTTCGTGCAGCAGGCCGACAGCGTTATATTCGGCATCGTCCGAGCGGAAAGAGTTTGAGC
>JBEIPH010000072.1:0-5691 GCA_040377115.1 Micavibrio sp.
GGCCGTAGGCAAGGGCGGCGGCGGTGGGCTCGTTGACGATGCGGCCGATGCGGAGACCGGCGAGCTCGCCGGCGATCTTGGTGGCTTGGCGCTGGCTGTCGTTAAAGTAAGCGGGAACGGTAATCACCGCCTTGGTGACTTTTTCACCAAGATAGTTTTCGGCCGTCTCTTTCATTTTCTGCAAGACCATCGCGGAAATTTGCGAAGGCGCCATTTTTTCGCCGTTGATTTCTACCCACGCCGCACCGCCGTCACCTTCAACGATTTTGAAGGGCGCTTTGTCGGTCATCTTTTTGACTTCTGGCTCGTTAAAGCGGCGGCCAATCAGACGTTTGATCGCGTAAAGGGTTTTGTCGGGGTTGGTCACCGCCTGACGTTTTGCAGGCTGGCCGACCAGACGTTCGCCATCTTTGGTGAAGGCGATCATCGAGGGCGTTGTGCGCGCACCTTCCGCGTTTTCGATGACTTTTGGTTTATCGCCTTCCATGATGGCGACGCAGGAGTTGGTCGTACCGAGATCGATACCAATGATTTTGCTCATGGCTTTTTCCTTTCGTGGCAAATATGCGAAAACAGCCTTCTACGAAGCACCGTTTTCTATTCCCTGTGTCCGGCCCCGCAAGCTTGAGCAAAGCTGGGAGGCGGTCTTAGAGCTCAGGGCATGAATATAGCCCTGTAAGGTTAAAAATGCACCCCCAGAACGCTCAAAAAACGGGGTATCCGGACACGAGTTTTCTACGCGCAGACCGGCTTTTCGGTTCAGCGGCGCAAGAGGGTAAAATTATGAAAATTTAAGCCGCTTTCGGCCCGTTACCTTTCGGGGCTTTTGATGCGGGGGCAGCAGCTGGTGTTGCCACGGCTTCTTGTGGTCTGGCGGCGGCATCATTGAAATCAGCCAGCATGCCTTTCAGCGTCACATAGTCTGTTTTGCCGGTCGCAAGTTTGGGGATGTCTGGCAACACACGAATGTTGTCGTTGCCGGGCAGGCCAAGGGTGGAGCGTGCGGCTTCTTTGGCGGCGGCAGCCAGATGTTCGCGGCGCAGATCTGCGTCTGTTGTGAACAAAACGATTTCATCTGCCTTGCCGCTTTCTTGTTTCAGCACCACGGCTTGTTCTGCCTGTGGGCTGGCTTGGCGGGCCAGTGTTTCGATGGCATCCAGTGAAACCATCTCACCACCGATTTTGGCAAAACGCTTGGCGCGTCCAGCAAGTTGCAAAGCACCGTTGGGGGCCAGGCGTACGATATCGCCCGTGTCATGCCAACCGTCAGCAGGCGGCACAATCACGCCGGGTTGTTCGGCATAAAGATAACCAACCATCACGTTGGGCCCGCGAATTTGCAGGCGATAGGCATCGGGCATATCGTCAACAGGCAGCAGGCGTTGTTCCATACCGGGCAGCAGTTTGCCAACCGTGCCGGGGGTATTGGCACCGGGAACGTTGATGGCAACCACGGGCGAAGCTTCGGTCATGCCGTAGCCTTCGTAAATCTTCACACCAAAGCGGTCGATATAGGTTTGTGCGGTTTCTGCCGTCAGGGCTTCGGCACCCGCAAAAACAAGACGCAGGCGTGCCATATCGGCATCGCTGTCCGTGCCCTTGGCGTAAAGACGCAGGAAGGTGTCGGTTGCAAACATCACGGTTGCATCCGACATGTAAATCACTTTAGGGATCGCCTTGCTTTCAAGCGGGCTTGGGAACTGGCAAGATGGAATACCCAGCAGCATCGGCATGATGATGCCGCCACCAAGGCCAAAGGCGTGGAAGGCGGGCAGGGCATTGAACACCTTATCACCCGGGCCGATGGGGGAGAGCACATCAACCTGTTCGATATTGCTGCGAATATTTTTGTGGCTGAGCACAACGCCTTTTGGCACACCTTCTGACCCCGAGGTAAACAAGATCACAGCAGGGTGGCTGCCATCTGCCTTTTTGCTATCCAGACCTGCGGGCTTGCGGCCAATGCCGCGCGTTGCGCTGACGGCCTTGATTTTGGCAAGCGGGCCAATTTCTTTTTTGATGTCTTCGAGGTAGACGATTTTAAGACCGGCTTCTTCAAGCGCTTTGATTTTATCCTCAAGCTTGCCAAGTGTGATGAAGGCGCGGGCGGTGACAACCGTTTTCAGGCTGGCTGTTTTGGCACAGCTGACCAGTGTCGCTGCGTCAGCACTAAAATTAAGCATGGCTGGCACGCGCGCTTCTGCCTGCAGGGCCCAGAAAGAAATCGCGCCAGCTGGGGTGCTTGGCATCATCAGGCCGACGTTCTCTTTTTCAGCCGTGCGTTTGGCAAGGGCAGCGCCAAGGGCGTGGGCTGCGACCAGCACCTTGCCATAGCTGAACTTGTTGTATTGCGCATCTTCGAGCGTGATGCGCTTGCGGCCAAAATGGTGCACGGTCTTGTGCAGGTCTTGGAACAGCGTGCGGCGTGGATCAACCGCTTCAACCGGCATCTGGTGCATGATGCGTTCAAGCGATTTCAGGCGAACCTGACGGCGTTCTTTGGCGGTACCCGTGTCAATTGTTTCAAGCTTGCGTGCGGGCAAAATGGTTACGCTGATGTCGGGAAAGAATGTGCGGGGATGATGACGCAGGCCATAGGTGCCAACAGGCAAATGGTTAAGGTTTTTAATGTAAATCGGCAAAACCTTGGCATCGGCTGCTTCGGCCACAGCGGCAGCGCCGTCAAAAATCTGCATCATTGTGCCGGTGGGTGTCAGACGACCTTCGGGGAAGATCATCACAGGGCGTCCGCTTTGTGCAAAGCGCGCCAGTGTTTTAAGTGCCTGTGGTTTTGTTGGGTCAATCGGAAGCAATGGAATGCGATCCATCAAAAAACGCACACCGGGGATGCGGGAAAATTTCGCGTACTGTCCGGTGTCGATTGCAAAGGCGGGGCGCACAGGCAACAGTGCGCCAAGCAAAATACCGTCAAGCAGTGATGAGTGATTGGCGACAATCACCATGCGTTCGTTTTTAATGTCTTTGAGGTGTTCAAGCCCGCGCAATTTTGGGCTGATCAAAACCTTGAGCAATACTTTGCTTATAATCTTGACGGTGCCCATAAAAGCTTCGTCAAAAAGGGCAGATGCTTTTTGCAGGCCTGATTTGATACCAGAGCCAACCGCGCGTTTGGCATTTGTGAACGGTGTGGTCACACGGGTGATGATGGCAGACAGGCGTGGGTGCATAGCGGCATTCTCCGGCGGCAAGAATCATGAATAATGAAAACGCCGCCATCTTGCCCCGATTTGGCATAAAACACAATAAAGGTTACGAAAATAGAGCCCGAAAAAGGGGCTATATTTGGAACGAATGTTATTTAATTAGGCGCTGGTGTCGATACGGTTGCCTGCATCCGATTGTGGATCGCCGCTGGCTTTGGCCACGCCAACGCGGGCAGGGCGCAGCAGGCGGTCGTGGATGGTGTATCCGGATTCAACCACTTGGATGATGGTGCCTGCGGGTTGGCCCGTAGCGTCGCTTTCAAAAATCACATCATGCAAGTTGGGGTCAAAAAGCTGGCCCAGCGGGTCAATTTTTTTAATGCCGTTGCGTTCAAACAAATTCAGCAATTCACGCTCGGTGGCTTCAACGCCTATGGCGATATTTTTAAACTCGGCATTTTGTTCGCGCTGTTCAGGCGTAATCGCAGCCAAGGCGCGGCGCAGGTTGTCGGCCACACTTAAAAGATCGCGGGCAAAGCTGCTGACAGCGTATTTGGCGGTATCCTGACGTTCTTTCTCAAGACGCTTGCGGGTATTGTCGGCCTCGGCCAGTGCGCGCAGCAGACGGTCGTTGGTTTCGCCCAGACGCTCTTCAAGCTGGCGGATACGGTCGGCCTGATCGCTGCCGGCTTCTTTTAGGTCAACAACATTTTCTTGATTACTGCCAAGTTCCTCGGCGGTGTCGGGCGTGAGGTCTTCTTGCGGTTGCTCGTTGTTGCTCATGTCTTTCGCATCCTGTCAGGCAAAAAAGAGGTATTACCTGATATAGCGAAGGTAGGGGCATCTGGCAACCCATCAGGCCAGATCAGGGCTTGGGGCCTTGCGTTTTGGGGGTTTGGGCGGGTTTTACCGCAAGTGCTTGCTTGATCATGGCATAGGCCTCGGGCTCGCGTTCTTTTTGGAATGCTTCATCCAGGGCAATACCGCGGCTGATCATAAACTTGGCAATGGCGCCGGGGTCTTTGTTGTCAACGCCATCAAAAGACCACTCGGTTTCCATGCACTCATGGGCAGGGTTACCCTCGGGGAGCAACGGCTGTAAAAAATCAGACCCCTGCCACAGGTGGTCCATGCCTTTTGGATAGATGACGGTATAAACATGGGGTTCGTCTTCACCGGAAGGGTTTTGGTCGGCAGGTGTATAGCGCACGGCAAAAACAAATTGTGATGCCAGTCCTTCTTTGACTGCTTGCGTATAAATATCAGCAGGAATTTTAAAATCCCAAGCAAGGTCATCTTGGGTTTCAATCCAGTGCATGACTTGGTCAAGGGCTGGCGTTGCGGGTTTTTGTGACATCGCTATAAACCTTTTTAGTCAAGCGGGGTGATAATCACGCGGGCTGGGCGGATGATGCGGGTAACGTCACCATCAGCACCTTTGACGCTGATTTCAAAGCCTGTTTGCTCGACTTTGATAACCGTGCCGGGTTCAACATCGGCTTTTGCCACGATGGCAAGCGCTTCGTGCTTGTTCTCGTCGAATTCCTGATTGATCGGATTAATCTCGCGGATGCCGTATTTGTTGAAAGTCGCCAGCAGCTGATTGCGGGTTTTTTCAATACCGACGGCCAAGGTATCATAGCCTTTGTCTTCGGCACGTTTTTCGGCGGGGATGCTGTTGATCGCAATCTGCATGGTGTCAAGCACGGGCAGGGCGTCTTTCACAAAGCTGCTGACCGCAAGGTCCTTGTCTTGTGCGAATTTTGCTTCGGCGCGGGTGGCGGAGCTTTTCAGGCTGTCGATCTGATCAAGCAAAATCTTTTGGCGATCGAGCAGCGTTTTTTTATCTTGTTGGGCACGTTCGGTCACATTAGCGAGTTGCTCGCGAAGTGCATCGCGTTCGGCTTTGATGCTTTCGGGTGTTTCCTCGGCCGATGCGCCATCAGCGCCCAGATCGCCAAAGATATTGTCGAGGTTTTCATCAACATCTGGGGTTTCTGGTTTTTTGCTGTCATCGGTCATGGGAAAACTCCGCGGCTTGGATGGTGAATTTCAGGGATGCACTATCCTAGGGAAAATATATAGTTATGTCAAAGGGTTTTGCCGCTATAAATAATCCAATAAAAACAGCCATTTCAGCAGAAATAGCGCCTATCCCCCTCGAATCATGGGGCCGATCAGCTGGGATGTATAATTGATGACGGGAATAATACGACCGTAATTTAAACGCGTCGGGCCGATGACACCGATGGCGCCGACAATGCGCGCCTCGGCATTTTTATAGGGTGCAACAATCAGGCTGCAACCCGCATGGGTGAACAGACTGTTGTCCGCACCAATAAAAATTTTAACACCCTCGCCCTGTGTGGTGGCCTGCAAGACACGGCGCATCGCGTCTTTGGCCTCAAGCGCTTCAAACAAGGTACGAATACGTTCAAGGTCGGCCAAGGCCGTGACATCTTCAAGCAGGTTGGCCTGCCCGCGGATAAACAGATGCCCGCCTTTGTCATCAGGTGCCAGCGCGCCA
>JBEIPH010000033.1:0-7325 GCA_040377115.1 Micavibrio sp.
CTGGCTGCCAGCCTGATCACCAAATGGGGCTGTGACAAAGGTCACCCGCAAGCCGAAGCCGTTAGACAAACCGTTTTAAACCAGATGGCGCAAACACCCGCTGCCTGTCTTTATGCGGATTTGTTTGCCTGTAACACCTTTGCCCCGCTGACACTGCCGGCAAAACCAACCCTGATAATCACCGCCAGCAACGACAAAATGACGCCAGCCGCGGCAGGACAAGACCTTGCGCAAAGGCTAGCGGCCAAAACCGTGGCGCTTGAAGGCGGGCATATGATGTTGGTCGAACAGGCCGGCAATATCGCCAAGGCGCTGGGTGCATTCGCAAAAGCACTTTGATTTTAAAGCGATTAACGCTTTGGTGATCTTTCGCGCGTAAACTGAATAAATCAAAATACGTGTATCAACCTTTTTCAAAGAGGATCGCTGCCAATGTCCGCTGCCCATCTTCAAATGCTTGAGCGTAAACACGAACACCTGCAGGCCCGTATTCGCGAGGAAATGAAACATCCGGCCAGCAATGACCACCGTCTGCGCGAATTTAAACGCGAAAAACTGCATGTGCGCGAGGAAATCGCCCGCCTGCGCGGTGAGCTGCATTAATTAAGGCGGCGGTGCCGCTCTGTTCAAAACTTGCGCGTTGCACAACCGCACTGCGCCGCGTCACAAAACAACCATCAAATAAAAAGCCCGGGCATTAAACCCGGGCTTTTTATTTAGAACAGTATGCGCGAAATCAATCAAGCACTGCGCATGAAGCCATCATCGTAAGGCGCTGGAGCTTCTTCTTCAACCGGCTGGTTGGCGGCTTCTTCAGCAGCTTTTGCAGCAGCGGCAGCGGCCACTTTTTGTGCGGCAGCTGCTTCAGGATGCTCGCGCTCGAACTTGCGCTGGGCGCGACGCAGGGCCTTGTTAAGGTCATCTGACGTGCACAGGCCAATCACAACAGGGTCAGCTGGCTTGATTGACGAGCTCAGCGCATGGGTCTTGTTGCGGATGGCGTCCACGGTTGTTTTGGTTGAACCGACCAGCTTGGCGATTTGGACATCGGCCAGTTGTGGGTAGGTTTTAAGCAAAAACGCAACCGCGTTTGGCTTTTCACCGCGCTTTGTCACAGGCGTATAGCGTGGGCCTTTTGAGCGTGCGCGTGGTTTTGGCAGATCGTTTTTGAGCATCTTCAGACGGGCATTGGTGTTTTTTTCGCAACGGGCGATTTCTTCTGCCGTCAGCTCGCCGCCGGTGATGGGGCTGGTGCCCATGATGCCAGAGTTAACCTCGCCATCGGCAAGGGCTTGGATTTCCAGCGGGTGCAGGCCGCAGAAATCAGCGATCTGGTCAAAGGTCAGGGCGGTGTTGTCCACCAGCCAGGCAGCCGTTGCCTTGGGCATCAGGGGGTAATTGTTGGCCATTTTTCAGTTCTCCTTTTGAAAATCGGTCGATGATAAAGCTCTCCCGTTCAGCGAAGCCGGGTTTTTCCGGCCCCGTCCGATTGAGGAAAGAATCAATCGAAAGTGGGAATAACAGCCATGACTATAGGGCAAAGACGCGCAAATACCAGCAAAAAGCAGGTTTTTTCAGTATTTTGATAAAAAAGATAAGTGTTATCAGGGTATTACGGTGAAACTTCGCCGCGGCGCGGCTTAAACGCCATCATATTCGCGGTTTCTTTTGCTGGCAGGGGCGGTGGTGTGCCGCCCAGCTCGATCAGCTTGTCGCGCATAAATTCCAGCGTGTCGCGATCAAATTCACGGAAATGAATGGTGTCTTTGGTATCAACAACTGTAACCACACGCAGCAAAAAATCAAAGCGATACGCCGTGCCGTATCCATCACGAGAATTACCTGAGTAATACGTCAAGCTAACAGGATTGCGCTTGGCAAAACTATCTTCATCAAGTTTTTCAGCACTCGACTTGAAGGCGTCTTGAATATCAGACATTGTCTGGCCCTTTCGCGCGAAGCTTGGGGATATTGAAACGTTCGGCATCGGTCAGCGGCAGCGGTGGCGGCTTGCCGCCAAGATCAATCAGTTTCTGGCGCATATGCTCCAACGTTTCACGATCAAGGCTTGAAAAAGGCACAACCGCGGAGCCGCTTTCAGCGCTGCTGGTTGAAACAATCAGCACACGCGTTAAAAAGTTATAGGTGTAAAAGCGATCTGGCCCTTCACTGAGTTGCTTGTAGGTTAGCTGAAAGGGTCCTTCGGCACCAAAGCGGGGTTTCGAATCCTTGTAAGAACTGCTGTTGTCAGCTTTTGCCGCGATCCGCGTAAAGGCATCGGCGTAACTGTCGGGCATTCTATTAAGCTCTGCCTCTTGGGCGATACGGACTTGATGGTGTTTATCGTACTCTGTGCGTGCCAGTGCGATGGCCGATTTTTTGCACTCATCAAAATCGATCCAATCACCGTCATAGTTAACAGTATTGTCGCTAAAATCGATGGTGATGTCGCCATCCTCCGAGTAAAAAACGATGGTGTTTTCGTCTTCACACTCAAAGCCTTTAACATCGATGGCATCTTTGATTGCCTTGCGCAGATCTAGGCCATAATTGTCTTCAAAATAATCGCTCATGCTTCAGGCCTTCTGAATTTTGGCGTTGGCACTTGCGGCTGCGGGGCGGGCAACGATGGCGGCTTGCCGCCAAGTTCGATCAATTTATTGCGCATAAACTCCAGCGTATCGCGATCATCGTCGCTAAACTTGATCACGGTCTGCTTGTCACCAATAATGGTTTTGCGTGACAAAAAATCAATCCACATGTGAACGCCAGAATAACGATCAGTTTTGCCTGCATAATACAAAAGGCAGACGTCGTTCACCTTTGTGAAAACCTGTTCATTCAGATTTTCTGCGCTGGCATTGAATTCATTCTGAAGATTGTCACCGTTCATGCTTCGGGCCTTCTAAACTTTGGCAGGATGGCTTCCTGCTTTTCCGCAGGTAGTGCCGGTGGTTTACCGCCGAGCTCAATCAACTTACCGCGCATAAATTCCAAGCTTTCGCGGTCAAGCTGGGAGAACGGCGTGATAATGCACCCGCCGTCTGCATGGCGCGTGGAAATGACCGCGCGCATCACAAAATTATAAAAATGATACGCGTAGCCAACTTTGAGCCGCAGTGTTGAATCATTATCTTTGCCATACTCAAGACTGCCCGCTTTGGCGGCAGCGCTGGCAAAATCTTCTGCGGCTTTTTCCTGCATAAAACGGCTCTCTGGCTGGTGTTATCCGGTGAGAGCAGAATAGGAAAATATTAGGGAAATATCAAGGCGTTTTTCGTAATATAAAAGTCTTTATTTTACAACGGCTTCGCCTTGCTGACGGGCCTGAATATCGGCAATTGCCGATCTGGCCTCGGCAAAGGGCACAGGCAGGCGCGGCGGGCTGCCGCCCATGGATTCGAGCTTGAAGTGCATCAGCATCAGGGTGTCGGGGTCTAGCTCGCTAAAGGCCTTGATCACGGGGGGCTGGCGTTCATCACACCCCTTGCTGATCATGACACGGGCGAGGAAATCGTAATAAAGGCCGCTGTGATCGTCTAAACAGACGTATCCGATGCGCACCGGGCTCATCTTGAGGAAACCGTACCCATCGCGCTCCATCTCGCGCGCCAGTCGGGTAATCGTATGCAGCATATCGACATAGCTCAAACCCGTGGCACTCCTATATGGATGGCATAGTCAGGTTACAAGAAATATTACGACAACAGTGGTATAGATTCGGTTAAGCCCAGTGTTCAAAAACGGCCCGCAACAATAAAACCTATTGTTTTCAATGGATTTGGCATCAGCTGTGGATCAGCACAACCTTACCCGTGTGCTGCCCGCTGTCAAGGTAGTCATGGGCGGCCTGTGCGGCATCAAGGGAGAACAAACAATCAATACGCGGGGTCAATTTACCGCGCGCCATTTTTGGCCAGATGTGTTTTTTAAGCGCACTTGCAATCGCACCTTTTACGGCCACCGTTTGCGGGCGCAGGGTTGACCCTGTCAGCGTCAAATTTTTCTGCATCATGGCGCGAATATCAAGCGCCGCCACGCGACCTGTCAGGCTGGCAATGCTGACATGTCTGCCACCCGTTGCCATCACCGTCAGATGTGCCGCAAGATTTTCACCCCCCAGCATATCAAGCACAACATCAACACCACGATTTTTGGTGATCGCCATCACTTGCTTGGCCATATCCTGACGCGCCACATCAATCACATGATGCGCCCCAATTTTTTTGCACAGCTTCGCTTTGGCACTGCCGCGTACCAGCGCGATGGTGTTTAAACCCATGGCGCTGCCCATCATGATGGCCGTCGTGCCGATGCCCGAATTACCGCCGGTAACCAGCAACCAGTCGCCCTTTTGCGCATGGCCCAAATCAAACACATTGCGCCAGACCGTAAAAAATGTTTCGGGCAAGGCCGCAGCCTCGGCCAGTGTCAGGCCACGCGGCACAGGCAAACAGGTGGCAAGCGGTGCGGTTGCGTATTGCGCATAGCCCCCGCCAGTCAACAGTGCGCAGACCTTTTGACCAAGCATTTTTTTGGCAACGCCCGCCCCCACGCCAATAATCTGCCCTGCCACTTCAAGGCCTGGAATATCACTGGCCCCCTTGGGTGGTGGATAAAGCCCCTGGCGTTGCAAAATATCGGGGCGGTTAACACCCGAAGCCGCAACATGGATAAGCACCTCGCCCTTTTTGGGCTTTGGCACGGCGCATTCCGCCAGATGCAGTTTTTTATCGCGAATAACAACGGCGCGCATGCGAGATGGTTGTTTTTTTGATGCCGGCATGGTTACTTTATCCTTCAAAGGAGATCCGCCATGCTATCAGCAGACGAAGATTTTGACCCAAAAACAAAACGCCTGAAACCACGGCCGCTTGACCTGCTGTCCATTCCCGATCTGCGCCAGTACATCGAAGATCTAAAAACCGAAATCGCACGGGCCGAGGCGGATATCGCACGCAAAGAAAAAACCAAGGCCGCCGCTGACAGCTTTTTTAAAAAGCCTGATTAAGGCGTGGCCGCAGCTGGAACCACAGGTGCCGGCGCGGTTGCAGCCACAAAGTTTTCAATACGCACATTGGCATCATCTGCCTGACCACCGGCAGCTTTTGGCTGGCGGCCGATAATAACAATCACCCGCTGGCTGCGACCAGGGCTTTGGCGCACGGCGCCATCTGCTTCGAGCTTGTTAAAGGAATGCACCAAGGGCAGTTCAATCTGCCAGCGATAACTGCCACCCGTTTCGCCATGGCTGAGGATACGCGCATCACCATTGACGATGGTTGACAGATCATGGCTTTGCACACGCAGGCCTTCACCGACAGAACCCGAAGAAAGATAGGCTTTATACTGGTTAAATGCAGCCGGTGTGAACAGGGCCTGCACCTCGGTCATTTTGGCAACCACGCCACCCGCTGGGATTGACAGCGCGTTGGTCACGCTGTCTTGCGTCCAGGCAAGGATTTCACCCTGACTGCGGTGGGCCTGACGGATGTCGTTTTGCTCGCCACTATAGGGCGTTTTGTACTGCATCCAGTCTGGCAGCGGTGCCGATGGTGCGGCGGCTGGTGCGACATCAAGCGGGGTTGGCGCCTCTTGCGCCATTACCGGCGTTGACACCAACAGCAGCCCAGCCAGAACAACCCCGCGCAACATGATCAAGCCGCCTTTGCCGGACGGCGCGCAATCGAGCGCAAGACGAAGTGCAAGATACCACCGTGGCGGTAGTATTCGATTTCATCCAGCGTGTCGATGCGGCACAAAACAACCACATCTTTCTTGCTGCCATCGGCATAGGTCACAGTGACAGTGATGTCCGAGCGCGGTTTCAACCCGCTGGCGATACCCTTCACATCAAACTTTTCAGCGCCTGTCAGTTTCAGGTCATGGCGTGTCATGCCATCTTTGAATTGCAGCGGCAACACGCCCATCCCGACCAGGTTTGATCTGTGAATGCGCTCAAAGCTTTCAGCGATCACAGCCTTTACACCCAAAAGGTTGGTACCCTTGGCTGCCCAGTCGCGTGATGATCCGGTGCCGTATTCCTTGCCTGCAACCACCACCAGTGGCGTGCCTGCCGCAACGTATTTCATCGCTGCGTCATAAATTGGCATTTCCGTGTTGCTGGGCACATGGCGGGTCAGACCACCTTCGCGTCCAGCCATCATTTCATTTTTGATGCGGATATTGGCAAAGGTGCCGCGCATCATGATTTCATGGTTACCGCGGCGGGCGCCATAGCTGTTGAAATCAGCCGGGCTGACTTGATGCTCTTGCAGGTATTTACCAGCAGGGCTGTCTTTTTTGATCGAACCAGCAGGGCTGATGTGATCGGTTGTGATGCTGTCACCAAACACCGCCAGTGCATAAGCACCGTTGATGTCGCTGATGGGGGCAGGTTGTTCGGCCATGTCGCTGAAGTAAGGCGGATTGGCAACATAGGTCGAACCAGCTGGCCATTTATACGTCATGCTGCTTTCGGTTTTAACGGCCTGCCATTCACTGGGGCCTTCAAACACGTTGGCATAGCGGTTCTTAAACATCGCCGAGGTCAGGGCAGATTTCAGTGTCTCTGCCACTTCCTGTTGGCTGGGCCAGATGTCTTTCAGATAAACAGGCTTGCCATCAGAACCGGTGCCAAGCGCGTCTTTGGAAAGATCAAGCTGCATGGTACCTGCCAGCGCATAGGCCACAACCAGTGGCGGGGATGCCAGATAGTTTGCCTTGATGAACGGATGGATGCGGCCTTCAAAGTTGCGGTTACCAGACAACACACCGGCAACCGTCAGGTCGCCTTCTTTGATCGCTGCTTCGATGGCTTCGGGCAGCGGGCCCGAGTTGCCGATGCACGTGGTGCAACCATACCCGACCAGGTTAAAGCCCATCGCATCAAGATCCGCCGTCAGTCCGGCTTTATCAAGATAATCGGTTACCACTTGTGATCCGGGGGCGAGAGATGTTTTAACCCATGGTTTTACTTTAAGGCCTTTGGCGCGTGCCTTGCGTGCCACCAAGCCCGCAGCCAGCATAACCGAGGGGTTTGATGTATTGGTGCAGCTGGTAATCGCAGCCAGCACAACCGAGCCATGCGTCAGGTAAGCATCCTGACCAGCAATACGGGTTGAAGCGCCCGCGCGATCTGGCTGTTCGGTTTTGATCATGGTCTTGAACGCTTCGCTTACGTGTGACAAAGCCACGCGGTCTTGTGGACGCTTGGGGCCGGCCAGCGATGGCTCCACGCTCGCAAGGTCAAGGTCAAGCGTGTCAGTGAATACGGGTTCGATTGTATCATCACGCCACATGCCTTGTTCTTTGGCATAGGCTTC
>JBEIPH010000088.1:0-5248 GCA_040377115.1 Micavibrio sp.
ACGTCGGAGAGGGGCTGTACATCCAGCAGCGCGCCAACGCGGGGCAGCATGTTTTTACCCGTGGTTGTCGATGGGGCAAGAATATGGCTGTAGTTTTTACCGATCCCTGCAACCAGGGCCGCGATGTTTTCAGCAGATTGATGGGCATAGGCGGCGTCATCGGCCACCAGCACCTTGCGCGCACCGCTGATGGCGGCTGCGGCCTTGGCGGCATCAGCGCAAGCGTGGCCTGCAACCAGAATGTCAAATTCGCCCAGCTGGCTTGCGGCCTTGGCGGCGTTCAGCGTTGCGGGCTTGATGGTTTTGTTGTCGTGTTCGGCGATCAGCAGGATGATCATGGCGTGTATCCTTAAATTACTTTGGCTTCGTTTTTCAGCTTGTCGACAAGCTCGGCGATATCCTTGACCTTGATGCCGGATTTGCGTGTGGGCGGTTCAGATACCTTGATGGTCTCGGTGCGTGGTGCGCCATCAACGCCAAGATCGGCCAGTGTGTGGGTGGCCAGTGGCTTGCTTTTTGCCTTCATGATATTGGGCAGGGCTGCATAGCGTGGTTCGTTCAGGCGCAGGTCGGTGGTGACAACGGCGGGCAGCTTAAGTGCCAGCGTTTCAAGGCCGCCATCAATTTCGCGGGTGACTTCGATACCATCAGCGGTCTTTTCAAGTTTCGAGGCAAAGGTTGCCTGACCAAGGCCAAGAAGGGCTGCCAGCATCTGGCCCGTCTGGTTGTTGTCGCCATCAATAGACTGTTTGCCCATCAGGATCAGGTCGGGTTTTTCTTTGTCAGCAATCGCTTTCAGCGTCTTTGCAACCGCCAGCGGTTCAAGTGGCGTGTCGGACTGCACCAAAATGCCGCGATCCCCGCCCATGGCCAGTGCCGTGCGGATGGTTTCTTGTGCTTGCGCCACGCCGATGGAGACCACAACGATTTCCGTTGCGATGCCTTTTTCTTTCAGGCGCACGGCTTCTTCAACCGCGATCTCGCAAAACGGGTTCATCGACATTTTGACATTGGCCAGTTCAACGCCGCTGTGATCGGCTTTGACCCGTACCTTGACGTTATAGTCGACGACGCGTTTAACGGCGACAAGGATTTTCATATTTCAAACTCCGCAAGTGTACAAAAAATCAGGGCCCCAGTGTATCACCACCGGAGCCCTGATAATAGAGATCGAAAGCGTCAGATCAAGGTGTCGCTGGTGCAACTTCCTTGGCGGGTGCTTCCATGACAGGTGCGGTCGGTGCCTTGTCGGCATCAGCAGCCACCTGCATTTTAACGATGGTATCGGGAACCATAGGGGGTTCGCCGGCAGCGATCTTGTCAACGAATTCCATACCAGAAGTAACCTTGCCCCAAACGGTGTAGTTGTTGTTCAGGCTTGGGTTTGGTTCAAACATAATAAAGAACTGGCTGTCAGCGCTGTCGGGGCTCATGGCGCGGGCCATGCCAACAGTGCCGCGAACAAACGGCTCGGCCGTGAATTCGGCTGGAATGTACTGGCCAGAACCGCTGGTGCCGGTACCGGTGGGGTCGCCACCTTGCGCCATAAAGCCTGGGATAACGCGGTGGAATTTCAGACCGTTGTAAAAGCCCTGACGGGTAAGTTCCTTGATACGCGCAACGTGCTTGGGAGCGAGTTGGGGTTGCATTTCAATGACAACACGACCGTCCTTCAAGTCAAGGTAGAGGGTGTTTTCGGGGTCGGGTGCAGCTTGTGTCATGGCAAGGGCGGCAGCGCTGAATGCCATGGCGCAAGCGGCCACAACAACAAGCATTTTAATTTTTGATTTCATGGCGTTCCTCTTGTTTTTAAAAGTTACAGTTTAGGTTTTATTCCGCTGTTGCCAGCGAGAATTTGATGATTTTGTCAGGGCTGCGGGGTGGTTCGCCCACAGCGATATTATCAACGAACTCCATACCTTCGATAACCTGTCCCCAGACGGTGTATTCACCTTCCAGATGCGGCGTGTCGTCAAAGGTAATGAAGAACTGGCTGTCAGCACTGTCGGGGCTGCGCGAGCGGGCAGCACCCACGGTGCCGCGGATATAAGGTGCATCTGTAAATTCGGCTTTGATCTTCTGGCCCGACCCGCCCATGCCTGTTCCCTCGGGGCAACCGGTCTGGGCCATAAAACCGGGGATCACGCGATGGAAAGTCAGGCCATCATAGTATCCCTCAGAGATCAGTTCTTTTACCCGCGCCACATGATTTGGCGCAAGATCGGGGCGCAGCTGGATGGTCACGCGGCCATCCTTGAGATCGAGGTAAGCGATATCTTGCGTATCTGACATAATCAAAACCTTTCTGGCGAGCGGTATCAAAATTCCGCAACGACTATAGCACAGCCGCAATTGGACAAAAGGGGCAAAGCAGCGCATGATCATAGTCAGAAATTTTAGGGAAGAGGGCTCTTTTTATGGACATGCTGATTAACCTGCTTGTTTTTATCCTCGATGTTTATCTGTGGCTTATCATCCTGACCGTGGTGGTCAGCTGGCTGGTGGCGTTTGACGTGCTCAATACGCGCAACAAGTGGATCTTTAAGGGCTGTGCCTTGCTGAATGCCGCCACTGATCCGGTGGTGCGTCAGGTGCGCCGCTTTATCCCGCCTTTGGGTGGTGTTGATATCACCCCGATGGTGATTATCTTTGGCATTTATATTCTGCAGGCAATGTTGCTGGGGCTGAGATGAGCGGAGCGGCACAGCCCATGCAAAAAAATGCACAGATTATTGATGGCAAGGCGCTGGCTGAAAAACTGCGCGCCCGTGTAGCCCAGCATGTCAGTGTGCTGATCGAGGATCACAAAGTTTTGCCAACATTGGCTGTTGTGCTGGTGGGTGATGATCCGGCAAGCCAGATATACGTGAACAATAAAAAGAAAGCCGCCGAAAAAGCGGGTATTCGCAGCGCCATTCATCGCCTGCCACGCGAAACATCGCAAGACGAAGTGCTTAAACTGGTACGCAAGCTGAATGACGACAGCAAGATAAACGCCATTCTTGTGCAAATGCCACTGCCGCGTCAGGTCGATGCTGCAACCGTGCTGCGCGCGATTTCACCTGCCAAAGATGTTGATGGATTAACCGTTGAAAACGCGGGCCGGCTGGCAAGCGGACAGGCCGGATTGGTGCCGTGCACGCCGCTTGGGTGTTTGGCGTTGATCAAATCGGTAAAGCCTTCGCTGACCGGGCTTTCCGCGGTGGTTGTGGGTAGGTCAAATCTGGTCGGCAAGCCAATGGCGCAGCTATTGTTGCGTGAAAATTGCACGGTCACGCTTGCCCATTCACGCACGGCCAATTTGGCGCAGCTGACCAAACAGGCAGATATTGTTGTGGTGGCAGCGGGTAAAGCTGGATTGGTGACAGCCGAGGGTATTAAGCCAGGCGCCGTGGTGGTTGATGTTGGTATCAACCGTTTGCCTGACGGCCGTTTGACGGGCGATATCGATTTTGAAAGTGTCAGCAAAGTTGCCGGTGCCGTAACGCCCGTCCCCGGTGGTGTTGGGCCAATGACAATCGCCTGTCTGCTGATCAATACAGTGACAGCCGCTTGCCGTCAGCATGAGCTGACCTTGCCGAATATCGGATTATAAAAACGCGCCGCGCAGTTGCTCAAGCAGCTTGGTGAACTCCGCATTATCCAGCGTGGTATTGACCATCGCTGACAGGTCGCTTTCCCAAATGGGTGCACCCCAGCGCGGGTCGTTTTTATAGCGCGGAATTAAATGGTAATGCAGGTGCGGAATAACGTTACCAAGCGTGGCGTAATTCATGTGATCGGGATTGACCGTTTTGGCAATGGCCTGTGCCGCGCGATAGACGTCGGCAGACATGGCGGTGTATTCATCGGCGGTTAGTTTTTCAATGCCCGTGACGTGGCGTGGGTTGAAAATCAAAACGCAGTAACCACGATAGGTTTGATTGCGCTGCAGATAGAGCGTTGAAACCGACAGGTCAGCAACCTTTTCGTGGTACGAATTGCTTTCCTGCCGCGGGGCGCAGATGGGGCAGCTTTCGCCGCGGATCAGTTGCTCCCAGGTTGCCAGTTCGCTCATGCCGTGCTCCTTGTTTTACTGCCCTTGCGCAACGGTATAGGCGCGCTGCCCACCAAAGCTATAGAGGTTTTCTGTTTTAATAAAATCAAGCCCCGCCTTTTGAATGGATTGCAGCAGGTTGATGATCTGGTCATGTGTGACGGGCTGTGTGTCATTGGCAGCCATGAAGCGGCAGCGCCAGTGGTCGCCTTGCTCGGCAAGGGCAGCGGCATCGGGCCAGACCAGCAGGCCGCGGCTGTCGATGCTTGATAGCTTCAGGCTGTTAGAAAGCGAGACCAGCTGGTTGGCAAGATTGTCAACAGCGCCCTGATCGCGCCAGTGGATGAAGATATCAACCCCTTGCAGCTTTTTATCATTAAGCGGTGGCAGCGATATTGTGTGCATTTTCGGCACGGCGGCATTTTCACCGCCAAAGCGTGCCGCGCGCAGCGTAGAAGGCTCTTTGCCAAGGCGTTCGATAATCGCAGCGGCAAATTCGCGCGTGTTGGCACGCTTGGTGGATACCTGCGGATTAAAGATGTCACCCGTATAAATGCCATCTTCAAGGGTTCTCAGCCATGCGTTGTGGATGCGCGCGGCGATATCGCTTTGGCCGATATGCTGCAACATCATCACACCGGCGTTGATCAGGCCTGACGGGTTGGCGATGCCTTTGCCCGCGATATCGGGGGCAGATCCGTGAATGGCTTCAAACATCGCGCCGTTTTTGCCGATGTTGGATGACCCGCACAGGCCGACTGATCCTGAAACTTCGGCGGCGATGTCAGACAGAATGTCACCGTAGAGGTTTTCAGTCACAATCACGTCAAACATATGTGGGGCGGCGGCGATTTTGGCAGCGCCAATATCCACGATCATATGGTTGGTTTCAAATTCAGGGTAATCCTTGGCAACGCGGTCGAAAATGCGGTGGAACAGGCCATCCGTCATTTTCATGATGTTGTCTTTTGAAATGCAGGTGACTTTTTTGCGGCCGTTGGCGCGGGCATATTCAAATGCGTAACGGGCGATGCGTTCGGAACCTGTGGCTGAAATCAGTTTCAGACACTGGGTGACGTTTTCGGTCTGCTGGTGTTCGATGCCGGCGTATAAATCTTCCTCGTTCTCGCGCACAATCACCATGTCCATGATGGGCTGGCTGGTGCGCACGAAGGGGTGATAGGACACGCAGGGGCGAATATTGGCAAACAG
>JBEIPH010000163.1:0-4016 GCA_040377115.1 Micavibrio sp.
CGTGCCCAAATGGCGGAATTGGTAGACGCGCTGGCTTCAGGTGCCAGTGGCCGCAAGGTCGTGGAAGTTCGAGTCTTCTTTTGGGCACCATCCGGGATTGATCTCAACAAAGGCCCCTGCCGCCTTTCCCCCCATCCTAAGGGACGAATTTAAGTATGACGGCAGAAATCCACCACCGCGATCTTTCTTCAGCCGCCGCCCAAAGCCTTGCCGCCAGTGGCGTGGTTGCAATTGATACCGAAGCCATGGGCCTGAAACACGGGCGCGATCGTCTGTGTGTTGTGCAGTTGTCTGGTGGTGATGGTCAGGCGCATCTGGTTACCCTTGATGGCCTGGGTCACAAGGCACCAAATCTGGTCGGTTTGCTGACGGATCAAAAAGTCCTAAAGCTTTTCCCTTTCGCGCGTTTTGATGTGGCGGCACTTTACAGTTATTTTGCTGTGGTGCCGGCGCCCATTTATTGCACCAAAATCGCCTCCCGTTTGGCGCGGACGTTTACGCAGCATCACTCGCTCAGAACCCTGTGCCGCGATTTGCTTTCGGTTGATCTTGATAAGCAACAGCAAACAACCGATTGGGGTGCTCTGCCGCTGACAGCCGAACAGGTTACCTATGCGGCATCAGATGTTTTGCATCTGCACGCCCTGCGCGAAAAGCTTGACGCTATTTTGGCGCGTGAAGGCCGCGCAGGCCTGGCACAGGCGTGTTTTGAGTTTTTGCCCCACCGCGCCTTGTTGGATGCGCGGGGCTTTGAAGAAGACATCTTCGAGCATTAATTTATTCAGCCGCCGCTGTTTTGCTTTCGGCCAGTGCGGGTAAAATTTTCATCGACAACATCAATACAGCATTGTCAATGGAGGCGACTGTGCCTGAAAGACGCAGGCTTTGTTCGGCCGTGCGGTGCAGGTATTTAATATTTTCCGAGATGGCGTGAATGACAATTGCGCGCTCGTCCTCGCGCAGCCACTGGTTTTCTTTGTTGCGTAGATTATCGCTCATGTCGATCAGGCGGTTTTTGACATTGGCGTAAATTTTTTGCAGTTCTTTTTGCTTGGTGTGATATTTGTTGCCCTCCACGCGCCAGGTGGCGCACAGGTTTTGCAGACCGCGCAGGCTTTCGACATCACGCACGGATTCTTGTTGGCGGAAGGCGATAAATTTTTCCTGCATGGATAAAACAAATTCCCGCGCACCTTCGCTGTGGCTTACCAAAGACATCATGTCTTCTTCAAGCTTGCGCAGCTGCGCTGCAAGCTCCACACCCGCGCTTTCAAGCGCGGGAAAGGGCACAGGCTGTGCGCTGTTATCAAATGTGGCCATGATTTCCCTCTGGATGGCCGCCGCCTTCTGCAGCTGATTCCCCTCTTTAATTCTTTCCATTTTACCCAAAAAGTCTAAACAGAGTGTTTAAACCAAGGCTATTTTTATTACTATCTACCTGAATACATTTGTATTTTTTGTTTTCAGCTGTTCTTGATCAATTGATCAGCGGCAGCTGGTTATTATTGACATAATGCATATGTTTTGATAGATATTTCTACCTATTACTCTATGTTTTGCGGGCGACCCCCCCGCTGCGTTTTGCGGGATAAACCCGTATCAAGGATATTTGTTGCCATGACCAACCCGACCTCCAAGCTTTCATCTGTGCCCAGCCGCGATCCATTGGCTGTTGCCACGCGCGTCCTGCGCATCGAAGCCGAGGCGCTGGTGGCACTGGCCGGCACGCTTGATGAACGCTTTGGTCAGGCTGTTGAGCTGATGGCAAATGCCGAGGGCCGCGTGGTCATCACCGGCATGGGAAAATCAGGTCATATCGGCAAAAAAATTGCAGCGACTTTTGCATCAACAGGCACACCTTCTTTCTTTGTGCACCCAGCCGAAGCCAGCCATGGCGACATGGGTATGATTGTGCGTGGCGATGTTGTGTTGGCACTGTCAAATTCAGGTGAGTCAAAAGAGCTGCTGGATCTGATCCAGTACACCCGCCGTTACGCCATCCCGCTGATCGGTGTGACCAGCCGCGCCAATTCAACGCTTGGCACCAAGGCCGATGTTTTGCTGTTGCTGCCCGACGCGCCCGAGGCCTGCCCCAATGGTCTGGCCCCCACCACTTCGACCACGCTAAGCTTAGCGCTTGGTGATGCGCTTGTCGTGACGCTGCTGGAGCGTAAGGGTTTCAGCGCCAATGACTTTAAAGTTTTCCACCCCGGTGGCAAGCTTGGCCAACAGCTGATGCGCGTTGATGAAATCATGCACAAGGGCGAAAAACTGCCTGTGTGCCCCGCCACAACACCACTGGCCACCGCCATTGAAATCGCAACAGCCAAAGGCCTTGGCTGCGTTGCCCTGACCAACACGGATGGCACCTTGGCCGGTATGATCACCGACGGTGACGTGCGCCGTGCTTTTGGTCGTGACCTGACCGGTGCAACCGCAATTGATATCGCGACGCGCAATCCACGCACTGCCGGACACGACATGCTGGTGGCTGAGGCGATGGCGGTGATGAACGGTCTTGCCGCTGGGGATGGACAGCCTAAGCGCCAGATTACGGCGTTGATCATCGTTGATGGCGGCAACTGCCCCGTTGGTTTATTGCACCTGCATGATTGCTTGCGCGCGGGGTTTGCGTGACACCTTCGCCGCTTTCCTCGCTCGGGGGTGGTAGGGCGCATCGCTTTTCCGCCCATGGCCGTGCTTATACCTTTTTTGTGCGGATTGCTCGGCTGATTTTGCCGGTGCTGGCGATTGTTTTGCTGGCCTTTGTGATCATCAAGCTTAATGGCAATCCGCTGCAAGACCAGTTAAGCCAGATCGCCCCAGATCAAAAAACCACCCCTGGCCAATCCTCCCTTGAAGATGCCCGTTATGAAGGTGTTGATACCGAAGGCCGCCCGTTTGTGCTGACGGCTGAAGAAGCCACGCGCGTGATGCCTGAAGACAAGCTTGGCACCACCACCATTGACCCGACCCCCCTTGAGGGCGAAACTATCGACCTGACCCGCCCGCGCGCCCAGTTGCTGGATGCCACGGGTAGCGGTGGTATGGCCATTGAGGCCAATTCCGGCCGTTTCGAGCAAGGCCCCGGCCAGTTGCGACTGGAAGGCGGGGTGACGCTGAGCAACCAAGATGGCTATGCCCTTGACCTGAAAGACGCCGATGTTGATCTGGTTAAGCGCAGCGCTGAAAGCCAGCAGCCCGTTAGTGGCAAAGGCCCCGCCGGAAGTATTGAAGCCAGCGGCGTAAAGGTAGAAGATGGGGGGCAGAATATAATTTTTTCAGGTCCCGCCAAAATGACGTTTGAAAAGCAAAAGGGTGCAGCGCAATGAAGGCCGCGTTTGTATTGATAGCCGCACTTTTATATGCCCTGCCCGCAGCGGCACAGGAAGCAGCATCGCCAGCACCCCAAGAAGCACCGCTTGAAATTAGTGCCGATAAAGCGCTTGAGTGGAACCGCACGGCCAAAACCTATACGGCGCGCGGCAAGGCAGAAGCCGCACAGGGCGATTTAAAAATCACCAGCGATCTGATGGTGGCAAGCTATCCCGATGAATCAAACAGCAGCGACATCCGCGAGGTTGAGGCCACGGGCAATGTCGTGCTGGTGTCACCCCCTTACAGTGCTTATGGCGAAAAGGCGGTTTACGACATCACCGCGGGCCGCGCCGTGCTGACAGGTAAAAACCTGCGCATCGAAGGCAACGGCGAAACACTGACAGCAAATGACAGCATCGTTTATGACCGTCTGCAAAACAGCATCCAGACCAGTGGTGGCGCCACCGTTACCCGCGGGGCAGATATGCTGACCGCGGATAGCCTTTCTGCTGCCCTTGGTGTTGATGCGCAGGGCAAGCAGCGTATTGAAACCGTCACCGCGCAGGGCAATGTTATTATCACCACGCCGCGCGATGTGTTGACAGGCAGCCGCGCTATTTACAACGTGGTAACCCAATCCGTTGAACTGACAGGGCAGGTTATTCTGGCGCAGGGCAAAAACAGACTGGAAGGCACAC
>JBEIPH010000264.1:0-2175 GCA_040377115.1 Micavibrio sp.
ACTGGCCGATCAAGAATTTGTATCATCCGCACAGCTTGAAACGGCCGTATCGGCAAGCCGTAAACTTGGCGAGGGCCTCGCCACCCACATACTGCAAAATCAGGACAAAGATCAAAACGGTAAAATTGATTATAACGAGGCGATTGCCGATTTCAGCACGGACGAAGTCGACGGCCTAGATCAAATGATTTCAAATCTGAGAAAGTTATTATGAAGGTATATCTATTTACGATAGCGGTATTAATTGCCCTTACGCTGCCTGCGCAAGCAGCAACCTATAATCCCGCAGAGACACTTTACAAAAGCACCGTGTTAGATGCGGTCATTACAGACACCAAAAGACAGCGCGATATTCCCTTGCGGATATATTTACCCGATACCAGCGGCCCCGCCCCGCTTTTGCTGTTCAGCCACGGTCTGGGTGGGTCAAAAGACAACAACAGCTATCTGGGCAACCACTGGGCCGCGCGCGGTTACATCGCGGCTTTTATGCAGCACGCCGGCAGTGACGCGAAAGTGTGGCAAGACGCTACCCTGTTTGATCGCCGCAAAAAACTGTTATCCGCAGCAGATGGTGAAAATCTGATGCTGCGCATCGGCGATGTCAGCGCAGTTATCGACCAACTGGAGAAATGGAACAAGCTTACCGCTCATGATCTTGGTCAGCGCATTGATCTTGAACATATCGGAATGTCTGGCCACTCGTTCGGGGCTGTTACAACGCAAGCCGTCAGCGGGCAGGTCCTTGGTGGTAAATCTTTTGCGGACAGACGCATCGATGCCGCTGTCCTGTTTAGCCCAAGCCCGCCGCGCCATGGCAAAGATACCGCAGCGGCGGCCTTTGGCGATGTTTCCATCCCATGGCTGCTAATGACAGGCACAAAGGACGACAGCCCGCTTGGCATCGGCATTTCGCCTGAAGACAGGTTAAAAGTTTTTCCAGCCCTGCCCGCAGGCAACAAATACCAGATTGTCTTTTTTGGCGCTGAACATTCAGCCTTTGGTGACAGCAACCGACTGCTAAAAAACAACCGCAACCCCAATCATCACAAAGTGATTATGGCGGTCTCGACCGCTTTTTGGGATGCTCATCTGCGTCAGGATCAAGCCGCGCTGCGCTGGCTCAAAGATGGCGGTGCCACAAGCTTGCTTGAAAGCAAAGACAGCTGGCAGCAAAAATAAACATAGCTACTGCTTGCTGACGATCGCGTCTGGCGTAATGGTAACCTCAAGCGTACTGACCTCTGTCTGATCGGCGGTGATCGTAATTTCGGGGCCTGTACGGTCGCCCTTAAACCACGCATCAACCTCAGATCCGGCAGGCAGGTAAATATGGTAGGTGCCAAGCGGCAGTGACTGGAACGAGAAGAAGCCATCGTATTCAGTATAGGTTTCGGCAACCACTTTTTCGTCCTTATCGAGCAACACAAGTCGAATGGCCTGCATGGAACTTTCAGCTGGCACTTCCTCTTTCTCAACAACAAGGGCCTCACCAGTTTTGCCTTCAAGCGGCTGCGCTTGATCAGGCTCGACTGGTGCTGCCATCGGGGTCATCGTTTTAATGGTGCCGCTGATCTCGCCCAAAAGCGTGATTGGATAGTAAACAGGACCGCTAAAGCCCGGCTTGCCAAAGATACGTAGCTTGTCGACACCTGGGGCCATGTAAATATCTGGCAGGGTTTTGACATCAATACTGATGGTGTTGACCTGTGACGGTGCAAGCCCGGTGAGTGCTGCAATCCCGTTGTCATTTGCTGTTGCTGTTGTACCACGCAGCATATTGCGGAAGCTGACATCGCCAATCTGCTTCTCGCCCTGATTATATTGACCGTCCTGATTTTCATCCAGATAGGGAATAAGCTCGAGCGTGCCAGAGTTAAGCAGCTGCGTTTCACCCGTCATCATATATCCCCCACCTAGTTCGGGGATAAGATTGTAGGTCATCATCATGCCCAGACGTATCTCATCTTCGCTGGAGACTGACGTATTGACGCCCAGCTTGAATTTTTTGAACTGACGGTCAAGCGAGGCAAGCAGGACTTTTTCGCGGGTGCCGGTAAACTGTGTGCTCAACCCGACATTCAAAAACATTTCAGGCGTCAGGTTTGTCTGCAAGCCGATCTCGCCGCTTTGCAGGCGGTCGCGGCTATCAAGCGCATAGTTCAAACGGCCCCT
>JBEIPH010000062.1:0-6225 GCA_040377115.1 Micavibrio sp.
GCTGCGCACCGCCATTGCCATGTTTGATGCGGAAACCCGTCTTGAGTTTTATAATACTGCTTACGAGCAGCTCACCGGTATGCAAGGCAAGTGGCTTGATGCACGCCCCAAGATGGTCGAGATCATCGACAAAATGCGCGAGCTGCGCAAATTACCCGAACAAGCCGACTTTAAACAGTTCAAGCAAAACTGGATTTCAAAATTCACCAGCCTGCTGGGCCCCAGCGAGGAAATGCAATATCTGCCCGATGGTAGCGTGATACGCATGATTGTTGTGCCGCGCCCCAACGGCGGGTTGTTATTAACGCTTGAGGATGTGACCAGCCGTTTGCAGCTTGAAACCTCCTATAACACCTCGATCGCCGTGCAGCAGGAAACGATGAACAACCTGGCCGAGGGCATTGCCGTGTTTGGCGAGGACGGTCGCCTGCGTCTGTCCAACGAGGCTTACGAGCGTATCTGGGGTCTGCCGCCTGATAGTCTTTCGGGCAGTCCGCACGTGACGCTGATTGCTGATTTCTTTAAACGCCACTTCCCCGAGGGCGAGTGGGCGGGCGTGCGCCAGCGTATTTTGATCAACGCGCTTGAACGCGAGCCCAAACGTGGCCGCCTGACGCGTGCGGATGGCATGGTGCTGGAGTATTCTGTGGTGCCCTTGCCTGATGGCAATATCCTCAACACCTATTCAGACATCACCGATACGCTGAAGGTTGAAAAGGCGCTGTTGGAAAAGAATGCCGCCCTTGAGGCCGCTGAAAAGCTGAAATCAGACTTCTTGGCCAATGTGTCCTATCAGCTGCGCACGCCGCTGAACGCGATGATGGGCTTTGCTGAAATGCTCGACCAGCAATATGTCGGGCAGCTTAATGACCGCCAGCGCGAATATACCGGCAGCATGATCGAGGCTGGCCAGCGCCTGATCTCCCTAATCAATGATATTCTTGATTTGTCGTCGATTGAAGCGGGTCAGCTAACGCTTAATGCCGTGCGGCTTGATCTGTCTGACCTGTTTGGCGACGTTGTATCGCTGACCACCAGTTGGGCGCAAAAACAGGGCCTGCAGATTGTGATAGAGGGCGAGGATGATATTAGCCTGATGGCAGATGACCGCAGGCTGAAACAAGTGCTGCTTAATCTTATCAGCAACGCCATCAATTACAGTCCGCAGGGTGGAAAACTGGTGCTCTCCGCCCGCCGTGTTGGTGGCGAAGTGGTGATCGAAGTGCGCGACAATGGCATGGGTATTCCGGCTGCCGATCTGGGTCGCGTCTTTACCCCCTTTGAGCGCATCAACGAGGGCCGCACACGTCGCCGCTCAGGTGCGGGGCTTGGTCTGTCGCTGGTTAAACGCATCATCGAGTTGCATGGCGGTCGTGTCGCGCTTGACAGCCGTGAAGGTCAGGGCACGACAGTGACCTTGACGTTGCCCTTAAGTGGGCCGGTTACAGCCCAATAAAAAAGCCCCGCATAAAACGGGGCTTTTTTATTATTCGATTTAGCCGAAGTTTACTCGGTCAAACGTTTCCACCAGCCTTTGCGTGAACCGCCTTCAGCGGATTCAGCGCCGCCATCGGAATTGTGAGATGGTTCATAGCTGTAGTCGTTTCCACCACCGCCATTGCCAGCATCAAAAGACGTGGGTCTGTCGTTGGCAGGGCCGTTGTTGTGGCCACCCTCGGCAGATTGTCCGCCTTCGGTTTGTCCATGGGGGCGGTCACCGCGCTCACGGCCACCACGACGGCGGCCACCACGGCGACCGCGTCTGCGACGGCGTTCACCTTGATCGTCACCTTCTGCGCGCGGGGCGGGAGGTTGGCCATCGTCAAATGGCGCAGCGTCCGCAGCAGCAACTGCCGGCGCGCCTTCTGCTTGTTGATGCTGTGGGCGATCACCACGGGGGCGATCACGGTCGCGTCCGCGATGACGGTCACGGCCACGGCCGCCACGATCGCGTCCACGATCACGGCCACCACCGCCACGATGACGGTCACGGCCACCACGGTTGCCTTGATCGTTGTCGCCTTCAAGTGTTTCAATACCGCCTTCGCTGTCGTTTTCTTCAGCGAAGGTTGAATCATCGGTGATTTCATCGGCGGGCAGGTCGGGCATATCGCGCATATCAACAGCCAGAACAGGCTGTGGGCGTGCGGGACGGTTGCCACGGTTTTCACCGCGCAGCGCTTCGATGGTATAGGCGGGGTTGATCAGCGTGTCATCGGCACTGAGGTAAACGCGCAGGTTATAGCGTTTTTCAACGCTGGCCAACATGTCACGCTTGTGGTTGAAGATATAGAGTGCGACATCAGCCGGTACGCTGACCTTGATTTCGGTCGAGCGACCCTTCAGGCCTTCTTCTTCAATCGCACGCAAGACCATAACACCAGCGGTTTCGATGGTGCGCACGATGCCTTGGCCGTTGCAATGCTTGCACGTCTCAAAGTTGGTTTCAACCAGAGAGGGGTGCAGGCGTTGGCGCGACAGCTCGAGCAAGCCAAAGGGTGAAATACGGCCCAGCTGGATGCGCGCACGGTCAGATGCCATGGCGTCACGCAGTTTTTTCTCGACAATACGGTTGCCGCGGCGGTCTTCCATATCGATGAAGTCGATGACGATCAAACCACCTTGGTCACGCAAGCGTAACTGACGGGCGATTTCTTCGGCGGCTTCGATGTTGGTTTTAAGGGCGGTTTCCTCGATGTGGCGGCCTTTGGTGGCACGGCCCGAGTTAACGTCGATAGACACAAGCGCTTCGGTCGGGTTGATGACAATATAGCCACCCGATTTCAGATGCACGGTGGGGCTGTGGATGGCGTCGATCTGGCTTTCAACCTGATAGCGGAAGAACAGCGGGATCGATGGATCGTTGTAGTGATGCACGCGGTCAACGTGGCTTGGCATCAGCATCTTCATGAAGTCGCGGGCACTGTTAAAGGCTTCTTCGCCAGCAACGTGAACTTCATCGATGTCACGCTTGTAAAGGTCGCGAATGGCGCGCTTGATCAGGTTGCCTTCCTCGTAAATCAGCTGGGGTGCTGTTGATTTCAGCGTGAATTCGCGGATCTGGTCCCACAGGCGCAGCAGGTAATCAAGATCGCGCTTGATTTCAGCCGTGGAGCGGCTGACGCCGGCCGTGCGCAGAATAACCGACATGCCTTCGGGCACGTTCAGTTCACGCAGAATGGCTTTCAGGCGCTGGCGGTCTTTGGCATTTGATACTTTGCGCGACACACCACCACCACGCGGGGAGTTTGGCATCAGCACGCAATAACGACCGGGCAGGGAGATATAGCTGGTGACCGCTGCACCCTTGTTGCCGCGCTCTTCTTTGCTGATCTGGATCAGCATAATCTGGTTGCGCTTGATCACTTCCTGAATTTTGTAACGACGGCGCATCGAGGGGCGATGGCTGCGCTCGTCCCCGCCTTCTTCGTAATTCTCGTCAGCGACGGCACCGTCAAAAGATACTTCGGGCTGTGGCGCGTCAGGATCTTGAACACCCAACACGGCGGCAGGATCAGCACCAGCCTCGATGGCGGCCATCACATCAACGGCCTCAACGGTAATACCGTTAGAGGTTGTGGTGGTGTGATAGGGCTGGTTTTCGGCTTCGTTTTCTTCGCTGCTGTCTTCAGCGCTGTCATCTTCGCCGTCTTCTAAACGGGGCTGGGCGATTTCAGAGGCCAGCGAGCCTGTTTCGGCTGGCACATAGCTGTCTTCGATTTCTTCGATTTCGGCGGTGTGTTCGCTGTCTTCACTGCCGTCTTCGCCCGTGTCGTCCAGATCAAGGCTCTCGCCGCTGGCGGCCAGTTCGGCTTCGTCTTCGGCATCTTGCTTGGCGGCTTGGGCGGCGGCATAGGCGCGTTCTTCGGCCAGCAGCGCTTCGCGGTCAGCGATGGGGATGCGGTAGTAATCAGGGTGGATTTCAGGGAAGGGCAAGAAGCCGTGGCGGTTGCCGCCAAAATCAACGAAAGCCGCCTGAAGCGAGGGTTCTACGCGGGTAACTTTGACGAGGTAAATGTTGCTTTTGAGTTGTTTGCGAGCGACGCTTTCGTAATCGTATTCTTCCAGTCTGTTACCATTCACAATCGCGACCCGTGTTTCCTCTGGGTGCGTTGAGTCGATCAGCATTCTTTTTGTCATTGTATTCAATCCCTTTTTGGACACGCAAAAAACGCCTGGCTTCCTGCGACGGGGAAGGGCGGATTTGCGCGTCATCGTTTTGTGTTGTCAGGGCCGGTGGCTGTGGCCAAGGGTTCGTTTTATCGTCTGAACCCGTGTTCGGCTTTTTGCTAAAGAGCCAGCCCGATAAAGAAGGGTGGCGGCAGAAAGCGTCAGCACCGTTGCCCGTTCTTAATACGGCGGATCAGGGGGCTTTGGGCGCGGGAAAAGTACAAAGTCATCGCGCAGGCTGGCCGTCCACATGACCCGAGCCGGAGGTATCAAACAGGCAGAACCTCGAAAACTCGTTGACACGTCGCTCGATAGACAGAAAGTTCTGTAAAGAGCGGTTTTGTCGCAAGATCATCTTACGCCGCTTGCGGTGATCACGACAACTATATAATGAACGCCAGCCCATTATATGTTTTAAGAGGTTGATATACATACCTAAAAATAATCGCTGGCTTGTGATTTGCAGCGCACTGCGCCTATACTGGTTTTCGGGGGAGATCACAGGCGTGAAGCCGAGTCGTGTTTTTTGCATAATATTGTCGATGGTGGTGGCGGTGACGCTGCTGCTGGCTGGTGCCGCCACGGCCGATAACAGCGGCGTGGTCATCGAAAAGGTCCGCCACGGCAACAGAGGCGAACAGACCCGTCTGGTCGTAGAATTGGACCGTCAAACCAGCTATCGCGCTTTTGTGATGGTATCGCCAAATCGCCTTGCCGTTGATTTGCCAAGTGCGCAATGGCAAGCCCCGCGCACCGGTTTTTTCAATCATCCTGTCGTCAAAGGTTATCGCAGCGGCGATCTTGATGGCGGATTAACGCGCATCATTTTTGATCTTGGTCGTCCAGCGCTGGTGGCACAAAGTTTTATGCTGCAGCAAGATACCGCCAACCCGCATCGTCTGGTGATTGATCTTAATCCCGTCAGCCAGAATATTTTTGATTTGGCGATTGATGATATCAAGGGCGATGCCAACCTGCGCCGTCAGCAGCAAACTGCCCCGCTTAAAACCAGCAGCAACCAGCCCAAAGCGCTTGGCACCTTGACCCTACCATCGCGCAAACCACCCAGCATTACACAGCAACCGATCAGTTCATCCTTGCGCCACCGTGAAAACAGCGATATCGCCGCCTCCAGTGCCTTGCCAGCGCGCAAGCCAGCAGGCATGGCACCGCCAATGACCGGCAACGTAACGCAGGCGCGACGCTGGGTGATTATTCTGGATGCGGGTCACGGCGGGCATGATCCGGGTGCGCTGGCCGGTGGTGGCGTGAAGGAAAAAAATATCACGCTGTCGATGGCGCGCGCGCTTAAAACCGCGCTTGAAGATACCGGCCGCTATAAAGTCTATTTAACCCGTGACAACGACAGCTTCATTCCCCTGCGCCAGCGCGTTGCCATTGCCCGCAAGCGGGGCGGGGATCTGTTTATCTCCCTGCATGCCGATAAAATTGATCGCAAGAATGTGCGCGGGGCGTCGATTTACACCCTGTCTGAAAAGGCGTCGGATGCGGAATCCGAACGTCTGGCCGATCAGGAAAACAAGGCGGGCATCGTGTCTGGCGTGGACCTCAGCGGGGAGGAGGCCGATGTGGCCGATATCCTGCTGGATCTGGCCATGCGAGAGAAAATGAACGAGTCCAACCTGCTGGCCCGCTATGTCGAAGATTCCATCCGCCGCAAAAACATCAGACTGTTGCCAAATTCCCACAGATCGGCCGGATTTGCCGTACTAAAGGCGCCAGACATCCCTTCGGTGCTGGTCGAAATTGGATTTTTATCCAATCCGGAAGAGGCTAAGCTTTTGAATTCAAAAGATTTTCAGGCCAAAATGGCCAGCGCCCTGCGCGAGGGCATCGAAGCCTATTTTGCCAAAATTCAGGCTTTGCAAAAAATATGAATCTGACTATATCAGGACCTTCCAAAGTGCTGGAGGACGTTTCTGTCAAAGGGCGGATTCTGGACTTGGAAGGCCAAGTGTAGTACCACAAGTACTGTCACACCGTTGTTCCAACGGTTTGTCCGGAAAGTGTTTTCCGGTCAGGCTATCCACTCAC
>JBEIPH010000271.1:0-1960 GCA_040377115.1 Micavibrio sp.
CATCCGCCCCCTGATCACGCAGACGACGGATCAGGTCGAGGCTTTTGTACGCAGCGATGCTGCCGGAAATAATCAGCAGAATGCGGCGCGCGGCGAGGGATGATGCTGTTGTCATGATGGGTTGATCCTGTTGCTAAAGTAGCTTACACGCCTCAATTACCAGTGGTGAAGAATTTGACGGGGTTAGTGCATCAAGTGACAACCACTCGCATCCTGCGCTATCCCCGCCCGCTGGTGTACTGAGTGGTTCTCCGACCGCTTGGCTCAGGTAAATAATCCCAAGGTGGCGTAGGGTGATGTGTTCGTCACTTTTAATAAACGGATGAAGAAACGCAACTGTACCTGCTTGCTGATAAGAAGTAACGCGACAACCTGTTTCTTCCAGAATTTCACGCTTGAGCGTTTCTTCAGGCAACTCGCCTTCATCCATTCCGCCGCCTGGCAAATCATAAAGGCCGGTGTAACAGCCGAGTGCTTTTTTGACCAAGAGGATTTTTTGTCGATCATCGCTGAGAATGATCGCATAAACGCCAAGATGGCTTTCGTGTTTTGTGTTCATGTTTGTAGCTTACCTCGGGGGAAGTCACTTTTCTCTACTTGCGAATCAAAATTATATCGGGTACTAAATACCCTTATAGGGGTAAAAAATACCCGATAAAAGGAGAATTTTGATGAAAAACGAGCCTTTCAAGCCTTCCGAGACGTCAAAAGCGGCGGCTTCTGCCCTCAGGGCCTGGCGCAATCGCATGGGTTGGTCCCGTGACGAGGCCGCCAGCCAGCTGAGCCTGAAGCGCGACACCTATAAGAAGCTTGAAAACGGCCAGCGTGCCATCACCCCCAGACTGCTGGCGGAAACACAGCGTCTGGAACAACTGGGGGCGGGCCGTGTGTTGCCCGTGGCCGATGACAAAGCGGCTATACATGTTGTTGGTGGCGGTACGATTGTGCATGTGCGCAATCATCTGGCGCTGGCGGCACCAGCCTATGGATCAACGGCGCGCGAGATTGCCGGTATCTGTGGTCGTCAGGGGCATGCCACGCGTCTGACACTGACCCGCATGGCCGATCCTGCATCGCCCTATGAAACCAACGATGACATGGCGCGTCTGGCAAATGAAATCAGCCAGAACAAAAACACACGTATCGTTTTCTGGAACCCCGCAATTTGCGATTTTAACGGACAGATTGGCGATGTTAAACCGCACCGCAAGGCACAACGTTTAAAAACACGCGAGGGTCTGCAGGCGATGAACCTGACACCCGCAGATAAAATCGTGGCGGGCATCAGACGTGATCGCAAGGATATCTATCTGGTCGCCTTTAAAACCACAACAGGTGCCAGCGAAGATGAAATGTATCTGGCTGGGCTGAAACTGATGAAAGGCTCGCATATCAATCTGGTGTTGGTAAACGATGTGGTCACGCGCCTGAATATGGTGGTGACACCTGAAGAAGCGCGCTATCACGTGACATCCGAACGTGTTGAAGCGCTAGAAGGGCTGGTTGAAATGGCCCTTTTGCGTTCGCGCGCAACCTTTACCAGATCAACGGTGGTTGAAGGTTCAAAAGGGGTTGACTGGCATTCGGATAGTATCAGCCATAACCTGCGCGAAGTTGTCGAATACTGCATCAAACGTGGCGCTTACAAACCGCTTGAAACAAAACGCGGTGCCGTGACGGTCGGCCATTTTGCCGCACGCGGGCCGGATGGTAAAATTATTACTTCCCGCCGATGGTCAAATTTCAACGAGCTGCCAAAAACAGGCATGGTGATGATCGAGCCAAAGGGCAATGACACGGTTATCGCTTATGGTGGCAAACCATCAGTGGGTGGGCAAAGCCAGCGGATTATTTTTACCGATCACCCGCAACTGGATAATATTGTGCATTTCCATTCACCACTGAAGGAAGATGCTCCTAATCCTGTGCCAATGCGTCCGCAACGCCCCTATGAGTGCGG
>JBEIPH010000010.1:0-10640 GCA_040377115.1 Micavibrio sp.
ACCGGCGCGCAAGGCACGTTCCACTCGGAACAAGCTGTTGCCTACGGCACCAAAATGGTTGGCGGCGTGACACCCGGCAAAGGGGGCACCAAGCACCTTGACCTGCCCGTGTTCAACACCGTGAAAGAAGCGGTTGCAGAAACCGGTGCCAATGCATCAGTCATCTACGTACCGCCCCCCTTTGCGGCGGATGCAATCCTTGAAGCGATCGATGCGGGTATCGAGCTCGTCATCTGCATCACCGAGGGTATTCCTGTTCTTGATATGGTGAAGGTCAAGCGCAAGCTGGCTGGCAGCAAAACCCGTCTGATCGGCCCGAACTGCCCCGGTGTGATTACACCAGGTGAATGCAAAATCGGCATCATGCCCGGCCACATTCACAAACGTGGCAAGATCGGCATCGTATCGCGCTCCGGCACGCTGACCTATGAAGCGGTTGCGCAAACAACCGCCAACGGTCTGGGCCAGACAACCTGCATCGGCATTGGTGGTGACCCTGTTAACGGCACCAACTTTATCGACGCGCTTGAAATGTTCCTGAACGATGATGAAACACAGGGCATTTTGATGATTGGCGAAATCGGTGGATCAGCCGAGGAAGATGCTGCGGCGTTTTACAAGGCATACAAAAAGAAAAAACCTATCGCTGGCTTTATTGCCGGTGTGACAGCCCCACCGGGCCGTCGCATGGGCCATGCTGGCGCGATTATCGCTGGTGGCAAGGGTGGCGCTGCTGACAAAGTAGCTGCCATGAAAGCCGCTGGTTTTGTTATTTCGGACAGTCCCGCTGGTTTGGGGGATGCCATTTTGAAAGCCATGAAAGCCGCATAAAATGTCACAAGACGCGCTCAGTTTTCTTTCTGCTGCCAATCCTGACTATTTGGCCGAACTTTACAGTCGCTACGCCAAAGACCCCGCAAGCATCGATCAAAGCTGGGCGGCGTTGTTTGACGGACTGGGGTCAGAAGCACCAGGGTTGCTGGCAGAATTAAAGGGCGCAAGCTGGACACCGGCACGTGAAAAGCTGGCAGCTGTTTTGTCGACACCCGCCAATGATGCCGAGCCTGTAAAGGCGCTGGCAAAGGGCGGCAAGACAGACAAGGCGATAACACCTGCTGCTGCGGGGCTTTCGCCTGCGGCAGCGGCGGACAGCCTGAAAGCTTTCCGTTTGATCCGTGCTTTTATGGAGCGCGGGCATCTGCAGGCAGAGCTTGACCCGCTGGGGTTGATGCCGCGCACCTATCATGCCGAACTTGATTATAAAAGCTATGGCTTTACCGAGGCTGATCTTGACCGCACCATTTTGCTGGGCGGCTTGCTGGGGCTTGAAAGCGCAAGCTTGCGCCAGATCATCGACAACGTAACGCAAACCTATTGCGGCACGATTGGCGTTGAATTTATGCACATTCAGGACCCCGCGCAAAAAGAATGGCTGATGAACCGTTTTCGCCAGACGCGCAACCGTCCGGCCTATGCGCGTGACAAAAAAGTCCATTTGCTGGAGCGTCTGACCGCTGCCGAGGGCTTTGAAAAATTCCTTGATACCAAATTCACAGGCACCAAGCGTTTTGGCCTTGAAGGTGGCGAGGCCTCTATTAACGCTATCGAGCAGTTTATTGCGCGCTCGGCAGAGCTTGGCGTCAAAGAAGCCGTGCTGGGCATGGCGCATCGTGGCCGCCTGAACGTTTTGACCAACGTCATGGGCAAATCATTTACGGCGATGTTCTCGGAATTTCAGGGCACGCCCGCCAAACCTGACGATGTGCAGGGCTCAGGCGACGTTAAATATCACCTTGGCACCTCGTCTGACCGTGACTTTAACGGCAACGTTGTGCATTTGTCGCTCACACCAAACCCATCGCATCTTGAATTTGTCGACCCTGTTGTGGTTGGCCGCGTGCGCGCCAAACAGCGTATTCGTGGCGATGAAGACCGCGGTCAAGTCATGGGTATTCTTATTCATGGTGATGCCGCTTTGGCAGGGCAGGGTGTTGTGCCCGAAACCCTGATGATGTCGGAACTTCCCGGATACCGCACCGGCGGCACGGTCCACATCGTTATCAATAACCAGATCGGTTTTACCACCGCACCGCTTTTCTCGCGCTCGGGCCAGTACTGCACCGAGATTGCCAAGATGACGCAAGCGCCGATTATGCACGTCAATGGCGATGACCTTGAAGCTGTCGTGCACGCCGCCGAAGTTCTGGCCGAATTCCGTCAGACTTTCAAAAAAGACGTTTTCCTCGATATCGTTTGCTATCGCCGTTATGGCCACAACGAAATTGACGAGCCTGCCTTTACCCAGCCTGCGATGTACAAGGTTATCAAGAACAAGCCAACCTCGCGCACGGTTTATGCCGACAAGCTGGTGGCGGAAGGCACACTGACACAGGCGGATGCTGATGCAATTTATGCGCGTTTGAACGACCGTCTGGAAAAGGATTTTCAGGCAGCAACATCCTATAAGCCCAACCGCGCCGACATGCTGGAAGGTCATTGGTCAGGCCTCAAGGTTGCCTATGGCGATGATCGCCGCGGCAGCACGGCTATTACGGCCGATATGGCGCAGCAGATCGGTAAAGCGCTTTGTGCTGTGCCTGCTGATTTTGACCTCAACAGCAAAATCGCCCGCCAGCTGGATGCCAAAAAGAAAATGTTTGAAACCGGCGAGGGTTTTGATTGGGCAACAGCCGAGGCGCTTGCTTTTGGCTCGCTTGCGCTTGATGGTTTCCCTGTGCGTCTGTCGGGTCAGGATTGTGGTCGCGGCACGTTCTCCCACCGCCATGCTGCGCTAACCGACCAGCAAAATGAAAAGCGTTATGTGCCGCTTAATAACATCGCCAAAGGTCAGGCGACGTTTGAAGTGCACGACAGCCCACTTTCTGAATGCGGCGTCTTGGGCTTTGAATACGGCTACACAACCGCGGATCCAAAATCGCTTGTCTTGTGGGAAGGCCAGTTTGGCGACTTCGTCAACGGGGCGCAGGTTATTATCGACCAGTTTATTGCTTCGGCCGAGACCAAATGGCTGCGCATGTCCGGTCTTGTGATGTTGTTGCCACACGGCTCGGAAGGCCAGGGGCCAGAGCATTCCTCGGCCCGTCCTGAGCGGTTCTTGCAACTGTGCGCTGAAGATAACTGGCAGGTGGCGAATTGCTCAACGCCCGCCAACTACTTCCACATTCTGCGCCGTCAGATGCACCGCGATTTCCGCAAACCCTTGATTTTGATGACGCCAAAATCTCTGCTGCGCCACAAACTATGCACTTCAACGCTGGAAGAAATGACGGGCAAGTCGTCTTTCCACCGCGTGCTGCCGGATACCATGAACCTTAGCAAGAAGGTCAAACGCGCTATTATTTGCAGTGGCAAGGTTTACTATGACCTGTACGAGATGCGCGAGAAGGCCAATATCATGGATATTGCGCTGATCCGTCTTGAGCAGTTCTATCCTTTCCCGGCCAAACCGCTTGGCGCTGAGCTAGCAAAATACGCCGATACCGATGTCGTTTGGTGTCAGGAAGAACCCGAAAACCAGGGCGCATGGTCATTTGTTGACCGCCGCATCGAAGGTGTTCTGCGCGATATCAAACACAAGGCGTCGCGTCCGCTTTTTGTGGGCCGTCCTGCTGCCGCCGCACCAGCCACCGGATCGCTCAAGGAACACAACCGCGAACAGGCCAAGCTGCTCAGCGAAGCCCTGATGCTTTGATAAATATTTCAAAACCTGAAAAGGAAGAAAATCATGTCTGTTGAAATCATCGTCCCGAGCCTTGGTGAATCCGTCAAGGAAGCAACCGTTGCCAAATGGCTCAAGAATGTCGGCGACGCTATCAAGGCCGATGAACCGCTGGTCGAACTTGAAACCGACAAGGTGACACTTGAGGTCAACGCATCGGCCGCAGGTACGCTCAAGGAAATCAAAGTGCAAACCGGCAGCAACGTTGAAGTCGGCGCGATCCTCGGTCTGATCGGCGAGGGCGGTACGGCGGCAGCGGCGGCGACTATTCCTGTCAAAAAAGAAGAAGCAAAAGAAATTCAGAAAAATCCTGCTGCTGGTCCCGAGTCGATTGCGCAAAAAGCCGCCAGCAAGCCTGCCAGTAACGATACGTTCCTGTCACCTGCCGTGCGTAAACTGGTGGATGACAACAAAGTCGATACATCAAACATCAGCGGTACCGGCAAAGATGGTCGCCTGACCAAAGGTGATGTGCTGGAAGCACTCAGCAGCCCCGCAAAAGCCGCCCCCGCTGCCAAGGCGCCAGCTGCACCACGCAGCACAGCCAAGGCCGAGCGTGAAGAGCGCGTGAAGATGACACGTCTGCGCCAGCGCATTGCCGAGCGTTTGAAAGAGGCGCAAAACACAGCAGCCATGCTGACAACCTTTAACGAGGTTGATATGAGCCACATCATGGCCCTGCGCAATCAATACAAAGAAAGCTTTGAGAAAAAGCACGGCGTGAAGCTTGGCTTTATGTCGTTCTTTGTAAAGGCGGCTATTCAGGCGCTTAAGGATTTCCCCGCGGTGAATGCCGAAATCGATGGCACCGATATCGTTTATAAAAACTATTACGATATTGGTGTGGCCGTATCGACCCCGACAGGCCTTGTTGTGCCGGTGGTGCGTGATGCGGACGTTAAGGGCTTTGCCTCGATTGAAAAAGAAATCGGCGAACTGGGCCTTCGTGCCCGCGATGGTAAACTGGGCATGGAAGACCTGACGGGTGGTACCTTTACCATCACCAACGGCGGTGTGTTTGGATCCATGATGTCCACACCGATCATCAATCCGCCGCAATCAGCCATTTTGGGCATGCACGCAACCAAAGAGCGCCCGGTGGCGGTCAATGGTCAGGTGGTTATCCGCCCGATGATGTATCTGGCGCTGTCATATGATCACCGCATCATTGATGGCAAAGAGGCGGTTAGCTTCCTTGTGCGTATCAAAGACGCCATTGAAGATCCTCAGCGCTTGTTGCTGGATGTCTGATAAGCCAAGCCAAGAAGGCGTTGTGCTGCTCCACGGCTTGGGGCGCAGCTATCGCTGCATGAAAAAGCTGGAGCGCGCCCTGCAAGCGCAGGGTTACGCCACGTTCAATATTGATTACCCAACACGAAAATTCTCGCTTGCGGATCACGCGCAAAACCTTGCATCGGAAATAACCAATTTTGCAGGCAAAGTTTCGCGCGTTCATTTGATCGGCTTTTCAATGGGCGGGTTGGTTATTCGCACATTGCTGGCGGGAGGCAGCCGCCCTAAAAATTTGGGCCGCGTTGTTATGCTGGGCACGCCAAACGGCGGCAGCGAAGTGGCCGATTTTCTTTGTGCCAATCGTGTGACACGGGCCCTGTTTCAAAAACTATGTGGGCCTGTTTCGCGTGAGCTGACGGTTGCCTATCAGGCACAGCAAAGCCCCCAGATTGATTATCCTGTTTATGTGGTGGCCGGCGTTACCGGAATGGATCCGCTGATATCGCTCATCATTAAGGGCCCGAACGACGGCATGGTTTCTGTTGAAAAGACCAAACTTGCCAATCTTGCTGGTCATACCGTTGTGCGTGGCACACATACTTTTCTGCCTGAAAACAACGCCGCCATCGCTGCCGTAATTAAATTTCTCAAATAAGAAATTTACTATCCATAATTATGAGATTGACAAAGGCCTGCCCAGAGCCGACCATGACACTTGCTCAAGCCCCTTTATCTTACAGCAGTGGAGCCAGTCATGGCCGATACCACCACCAAGCCTGAAGAGACTGTAAAGCAAGACGATGTCGTGCAAACCCCGCCAGCACCAGCGGCGGCAGATCCAGTGCCAGAGCCCGTGGCGGAAACCGCACCTGCGCCAGCTGCACCTGTGACAGCCCCGCAAGAAGGGCAGATCGATCATAAGTTTTTCAAGCGCATTCAATGGGGGCTAACGGCAGCGACAGCCTTTTGCGCGGCGGCCGGTTTTACGGCGGCCCATTTTGAGCAGAAAGAAAGACAACAGTCAGCGCCCTCAGGCACGGTTGCACCGGCGGTAACAGCCAAGCCGATCACGCCGTTGGTGGCTGCGCCTAACTAACTGTTAAAATCTGTACCCGATGCTGACCGTGCCGAAGATGCTTGGACTGTCCTGTTCTTCAAATTCCTTGCTGCGGTAAACAAGTGCATAGCTGATACGTGCAGGACCATAGGCCGTGGCAACGCCCGCGGTGGCGTCATAGACAAATGGTTTCTTATCGACGCTGTGGCTGTCGGTAAAGGTATTGCCATCAAGGAAGATGTTGCGGGCAACCGCGCGGCCTTCAACACCGCCAAACAGATGCCAGGCAAAGACACCTTCGGGAATAATAAAGGCGCCACTGCCGGGGCTGGCGGGGCGTACTTTGATAGGCGCATCTTGAAAACGGCCCGCATAGGGGCTGAGCCGAAAATTCGCGCCTGCATTGGCATAGGTGTAAATATTACCAGCGGTAATACCGATGTTTGGCTCAGCTGTGGCGCTCCATCCATCAACCACCACACCGGGGAAGTCGATGCCATAGCGTTCAGGCCAGCGGCGGTTCCATGATAAAATCAAACCAGGTTCGTTCTTTAACTGGTTGTCCCAGCCCTCGGGGTTGGGGCTGTTGACCCATTTGTGGATGGTGCGCTGTGTTTGCTCGCCAAGGGCGGCGGGGCCGACAACGCCAAGGCTGCCTTCGATTTCATCAACCGTATTTTCACGCACACTGATCATACCGGCAGAGGCATAAAGAAACGCCGCCCAAGGTCTGTCGTTTGGCTGGTCAGCGGATGTGGTGATGTCCTCGGGTGTATAAAGATTTTGCCCGAGGGAGTAGTAAATACTGGTGGCTTCGTTGCGGCGGAACATCGGCACCATGCGGTCCATGGTGCGGGTGAATTGGGGAAGCTCTGCGCCCATCTTGTGATAGGTCAGGCGCACGCCGCTGGTATAGTTCTGGTCTGTGCCGCCGCCAAAAAGATCGTTTTCGACATTCACGGTGACAAAAGATTTGTCATCAACATGGCGAATAACACGCTCAAGATCATTTTCCAGCGTTGGTTGTTGCTGGGCCTGTGCGGGCAGCGCAATAAACAGCAGTAATAAGAATAAAGTCAGACGCATCAATCACCCCGTTTCGCCGCTATCATGCCTGATAAAGAATCCCAAAAAAAGGGATCGATGTTACGGATCGATCCCCTGAATGTGGCACACTCTCTATTTTTTGGAATTTTGCGCGATGGTCTTGGGCGTCCAGGTGCCTTTGACAGACCAAAGCGATCTCTTTGATAGCAAAGGTCTTACTGGGCGTCAAATTTGTTACGAAAAATAGTCGCTTCAACAAAGCTGTGAAAATGGCAAATTCACTAGATATTTCAGGTAGCTTTGCGTAGATTGAAGGCCTCAAAAAAAGGATAAAATGATGGCTGATGCTGCTTACGATGTCGTTGTGATTGGTTCTGGTCCTGGCGGTTATGTCTGCGCGATTCGTGCAGCACAGCTGGGTTTAAAGGTTGCCTGCGTGGAAAAAGACAACACGCTGGGGGGCACCTGCCTGAACGTTGGCTGCATCCCATCCAAAGCACTGTTGAGCGTATCAGAGAAATACGAACAAGCCGCCCATCAGTTTGAGGGCCTTGGCATCGGCGTGGGCAAGCCAAAACTCGACCTTGGCAAGATGATGGCCCACAAAGACAAAGTGGTGGGTGAAAACACCAAAGGCATCACCTTCCTGTTCAAGAAAAACAAAGTCGATCATCTGGTCGGGCTGGGCAGCATCAGCGGCCCTAATAGCGTGACGGTGACGGCAGCTGACGGCAGCAAGAAAACGGTTGCTGCGAAAAACATCGTGATTGCCACAGGTTCGGAAAGCACACCACTGCCCGGTATTGAAACAGATGAAAAACAGATCGTGACATCAACCGGTGCACTGACACTGGCGAAGGTTCCTGAAAGCATGGCCGTGATTGGTGGCGGTGTGATCGGGCTTGAACTGGGTGCGGTGTGGCAGCGTCTGGGTGCCAAAGTCACCGTCATTGAATATATGGACCGTGTCCTGCCCACGATGGATGGCGAAATTTCAAAAGAAATGAAAAAGATCCTGACCAAACAGGGTATCGAGTGCAAGCTGTCCACCAAAGTCACCAAGGCTACAAGCGACAAAAAGGGCGTTACCCTGACGCTGGAGCCTGCTGCTGGCGGTGCGGCAGAAAGCATGACGGTTGAAACCGTGCTGGTCGCAATCGGACGTCGTCCCTATACCAAGGGCCTTGGTCTTGAGAGTGTCGGCATTGCTGTTGACAGTCGTGGACGCGTTGAAATCGACGATCATTTCCGCACCAAAGTGGCATCGATTTATGCCATCGGTGACGTTGTGCGCGGCGCCATGCTGGCCCATAAGGCAGAGGATGAAGGCGTTGTGGTCGCAGAGATTATCGCAGGCCAGTCAGGCCACATCAATTACGATGCCATTCCGGGCGTGGTTTATACCTACCCTGAAGTTGCCAGTGTCGGCAAAACTGAAGAAGAGCTCAAGGCAGCAGGTATCGCCTATAAGGTCGGTAAATTCCCCTACATGGCCAATGGTCGCGCGCGCGCCATGGCGGCAACCGATGGTTTTGTTAAAATTCTGGCCGATGCCAAAACCGACCGTGTGCTGGGCTGTCACATCATCGGGGCCGAGGCGGGCACGCTGATTGCCGAAGTTGTTTTGGCCATGGAATTTGGCGGATCGAGCGAAGACATCGCCCGCACCTGTCATGCCCACCCCACACTGAACGAGGTTGTCAAGGAAGCGGCGCTGGCGGTTGATGGCCGTCCAATCCATATCTGATTTTTATTTTTCAGGAGAATGCCTATGTTTAAAATTGAAGATTATGATGTCACAGCAGATCGTGGTTTTTTGACCCCCTATGACATGGACCGTGTAACCTTGCCGCCCGTGTTTAATCCGGTGATTGAGATGGGCACACGCCTGTCAGACCTTATTACCGCAGGCACCGTGCATAAAATCCTGCGGCAGCTGCCTGAAATTGATATGGCGGCGATTATCCCGACGCTTAGCGATGCGCAACTGCGCAAGCTGATGGTGCATTACTCTTTTATTATCCAGACCTATGTCTGGGGTGAAAAAACCGTGGGCGATGTGTTGCCCCGCAACTTGGCCGTGCCCTATTGCGCGCTGGCTGACGCGATTGGCCAGTTCCCACTGCTGCCTTATTCATCTTATACGCTTGATAACTGGGGGCGTCTTGACCCCAATGGTCCGATCACGCTTGAAAACATCTATGTCATCCAGAACTTTATTGATGGTCAGGATGAAAACTGGTTCATCATGGTACATGTTGAAATCGAAGCCAAGGCAGGGGCTGCGCTTGCTGCCATGCCGGCACTGATTTCTGCAGTTGATGCCAAAGACCGCGCGGGCGTGGTCAAGGGCCTTAAAAATGTTTTGGCGGCATGGGAAAACATCAACCCTGTGTTTGACCGCATGATCGACAAATGCGACCCCTATATTTATTACAACCGCGTGCGCCCCTATATTCACGGCTGGAAAGGCAACCCCGCCCTGCCCGAAGGCGTCATGTACGAAGGTGTGGCGGCCCATGGCGGCAAACGCCAGTCTTATCGTGGTCAGACAGGCTCGCAAAGTTCAATCGTACCAACGATGGATGCGCTGCTTGGCATCAGCCATGAAAACGATCCGCTGCGCGAGTATCTGGACGAGCTGCACGCCTATCGCCCGCCCAAACACCGCAAACTGATCGAGGAAGTAGCAAGCCGCAGCAAGCTGCGTGACTATGTTGCCGAGATGAAGGACGCTGAACTGACCTTGCTTTACAACAAGATTATCGACCATGTGCAAAAATTCCGCACCCGCCACTTGGAATACGCGGCGCATTACATCAACAAGCAAGCACAGCTGGTCGATGGCAATCCGGTCGAGGTGGGCACGGGAGGTACCCCATTCATGAAGTACCTCAAGAAGCACCGTGACGAAAGCCGCAATCATTACATCGGCGAATACGAACCGATGTTCCACGCGCCGGTGTTTAAAGCTGCATCATAATCTGGTCGGCCAGCCACTCGGCTGTCTCTGACCCTTTCAGGAAAAGGTGTCCGGCCTCGTCAGGCAGGGTAACAACGCTTGCCTGACGCGCGGCGGTGGCGCGTGCGGCAATTTCTCCAGCTTCGGTGTATTCTACAATTGTATCTGTGTTGGCGTGTGCTGCCAGCAAGGTTCCTTTGAACAAAGCAGTGTCTTGGGCCACGCGGCTGGCGCGCAGGTCATCAAGGAATGATTTGTTAAACGTATGTGGTTGGCCCAGCACATTGACGCTGATATGATCGCTGTCGATTTCGGTGATTAATCCATCACGCTGAAAACGCGCCAGTGTCGTTTGCGGATCGCGTGGGCTGCCGATGGTGACAAGAATATCAACTGAGGGGAGGGCGGTTACAGCGCTCAGTGCAGCTGTGCCGCTCATGCTGTGGCCGGCAAGGATGCGGGGTGGCGCAAAATTCTGGGTCAGCCAGTTGGCGGCAGACTGTAAATCATCAATGCGGCTGGAAATATTGGTTTGTTGCGGGTCGCCGGTACTTTCGCCAAAACCCGTGGTGTCGATACGCAACATCGCCACACCACGCCCG
>JBEIPH010000124.1:0-4540 GCA_040377115.1 Micavibrio sp.
ATTGTCCGCAATCCTAGCAGCAAAAAGGTGATGTATCTGAATTATTCAGATAACGAGACGCAATACATCCACGCCGCCGCCCAAGCAGTACAGAGCTTTAACGTATATGGTAAAATTAGCCTGCGCACCCGCGAGAATTATATTCTGGAAGAAATTGAAGAAATTATCCGCACATCAGGCTATCCACCGACACAGCAATACGCCCAGCATTGCCAGCAGGTCCGAAACCACATTGCCATGCAGATGAAAACGTTTGGCGACCTGCGCGAAGCCTGGTATCAGCCAGCCACCCAGACAGCGCCACCGGTCGTCAATGTCAAAGTCGGCTATAACAGCATCAACCTTAATAACGCGCCGCCCCAGGCCCAAGACGCGCCCACGCTAACGCCAGAGCCGACCGTAAAAGAAGCCGCCTCTAAAGCAAAAACTACCAAGCGCAAGTCAGGCCCAGCTAAATAGACGTAAAGGCAAAACGTGACAACGGGGTAAACGCCCTTAAAGCCCTGTTTTGGCAACGTTTTTTTGAAGGCCCGCGCGGGGGTAAATTACCCTTCACCTAAAACCATAAAACAGGTTAATCTGCAGGCATAATCAACACGCCTGAACGGATTAAATCTACACATGACCCAGACTGCCGCCCAAGTTGCCCCTACCACTGAAAACACCACCACTGTTGCCATGGAGGACCTGGTCGCCCTGTGCAAACGGCGCGGGTTTATCTTTCAGGCCTCTGAAATCTACGACGGTCTCAACGGCTTTTGGGATTACGGCCCCTTGGGCGTGCTGCTGAAAAACAACCTGCGTGACCGCTGGTGGCACGATATGGTGATCGCACCACCGATTGGCCCGGACGGCACACCGCTGCAGATCATGGGCGTTGACAGCGCCATCATCCAGAACCCGCGCGCGTGGGAAGCTTCGGGCCACATCGGCGGCTTCAGCGACCCGATGATTGATTGCCGAAAAACCAAGCTGCGTTACCGCGCCGATCATCTGATTGCCGTTCTTGATGCCCGTAACGACCAGATTTTTGTGTTTGTACAGGGCACGGAACAAGACAAAGCCAACCTGAAGAAACTTAAAAAAATGGCGGGTACGGATGAGCTGCAAAAGCTGCAGGTCGTACCGTTTGATAAAATAACCCCTGACGCCTATGCAAAGGCCATCGGCCCAGATACGGACGAGAAGGGGACACTGACCGAACCGCGCGCCTTTAACCTGATGTTCAAAACCTACGTGGGTGCCACGGCCAGCGAAGATGATGTCGCGTATTTGCGCCCGGAAACAGCGCAAGGAATTTTCCTCAATTACAAAAATATCGTCGACAATATGCGCGTGAAGGTACCGTTTGGTATTGCACAAATTGGCAAAGCCTTCCGCAACGAAGTTAATCCGCGCAACTTCATCTTCCGCAGCCGCGAATTTGAACAAATGGAAATGGAATGGTTCTGCCATCCGGATGACGCGCAAAAATGGCGCGACTTCTGGGTTGAAAGCCGCATGAACTGGTGGAAGTCCCTGGGGGTATCAGGCCACAACCTGATCCTGCGCGAACATGACAAAGATGAACTGAGCCATTACGCCAAGGCCGGCGTGGGGACAGTTGACGTCGAATACCGCTGGCCCTTTACGGCGCCCGGTTTTGGCGAGTTGGAAGGGATCGCGCACCGCTGCGATTTTGACCTGACCCAGCACGAGAAATTTTCGGGCAAAAAGATGGAATACTTTGACGACAGCGTGCAGCCGCCACGCCGTTTCATGCCGCACGTCATCGAACCAGCGGCGGGCCTTACCCGTGGCGTTCTCGCGGTTCTGGCCGAAGCCTATACGGCTGACCCAACCCGTCCGAGTGGCATGTACATGAAATTCACGCCTTCGCTGGCGCCCGTCAAAGCCTGCGTCCTGCCGCTCACCAATAAAGACGGCCAGCCGGAAATGGCGCAGAAGCTTTATCTGGGCCTGCGCAACCGCTTTATGACCGAATTTGACACCAAGGGTAACATTGGCAAGCGGTATGCCCGCAACGACGAGATCGGCACGCCGTTCTGCATCACGATTGACGGCGACAGCAGTTCTGACAATGCCGCAACAGTGCGTCATCGTGACACCATGCAGCAAGAACGCGTCGCTCTCGACAAGGTCGACAGCTATATTCAAAGCCGTCTTTGAGGAAAGAAATTATGTCTAAATTGAAACGTCTGACTTTTACTTTTAACCGCGCCACCATCAAGACCGGCGAGAGTTTTGAAGTGATGATGCCTTCATCCGAAGCTGGCGGTCTGGAATGGGTGTTGCATGACCCGAGCGGGCAGTTGAAAACCGTCGCCAGCACAGCACAACCTGCTTGGGAGCCGCGTTCGCGAACGCTTACCCTGCAAGCCACGGGTAAAGGTACAATTAATTTTGAAATGGCCTTGCAAAAACCCGGCGACGCGTCGCCCAAGCAGGCGTATAAATTTAAAGTGATAGTTAAATAAAACGACACATACGACTGTTATAAATGAATAATATCTCGCCCTTCAAGTATAGATGAAGCCGCCGGCGTAGGGCTGCCGTCCATCTCATGCATGACCAAACCGCTTTTTAGAACCAGCGGAGCGTAGCGCTCCTTCCGCGCGGTGACCAGCACGCGTTTGGCAGGCTCACCCTGCCGAGGATGGATGGGCAGGATCGTCAGACCACCGAACCAGCGCCGTTCGGTTAATATCTGGATGATCTCGTCCAGCCGATCTGCGCGATGGATCATCACCATGCGGCCGCCTTGTTTTAATTTATTATGCAGATACTTGCACCACTTTTTTAAAGTAACACCTGATGCATCTTCACCATGTGCAAAGGCTTTAGATTCCAAGCTTGCGGGTATGTGCCGGCCTTCGGCTTGAAAAGGAGGGTTAGTGACAACCAGATCAAAGCCATTGGCGGGGAGGGCTGTATCGGCACCAATATCGCCACTATAAAATGTACAGCGCTCTTCAATACCATTTAAGACCGCGTTGCGTTGGGCAAGCGCAACCATTTCAGGCTGAATATCTATTCCAATCAATTTGATATCAGATTTTTTTAAAGCAACACTTAATCCGACTGAACCGACCCCGCAGCCCACATCCAAGACCTGACCTTGCGCAAAGGGGGTGGCAGCAGTGGCCAGCAAAACCGTATCAGAAGAGGCATGGAAACCGTGGCGTGGCTGCAGTAATTTGACCTGCCCGCGTAAAATCGAGGTTTCTATGATGTCGTTAGGCTGCATCAGCAGGAAATGCCTTTATACGGGAAAGGTTTAAGATGTTTCGATTGGCATGGGGCCTTATATCTATTAGATAATCAACAGGTTTTAATTTTAGCGGATATCTTTCTATGGTGCCAATCCCGTCTGCATCCTCTGCCCACCCTCCATCCGCCAGCAATCCCTTGGCCAGACTGGCCGACCGGTTGGCGACGGATATGGCGGCGGTCAATGCGACGATCATCGAACGTATGCATTCTGACGTGCCCATGATCCCCGAATTGGCGAGCCATTTGATTGCGGCAGGGGGCAAGCGCATCCGCCCTTTGTTGACGCTAGCATCCGCTGGGCTGTTTGGCTATCAGGGCACGCGGCACCACAAGCTGGCCGCTTGCGTCGAATTCATCCATACGGCCACGCTGCTGCATGATGACGTAGTGGACGAGAGTACCCAGCGGCGGGGCCAGGCCTCGGCCAATGCCATTTTCGGTAACGAGGCCGCCGTCCTGGTCGGCGACTTCTTGTTCAGCCGTTCTTTTCAACTGATGACCGAAGACGGGGCGCTGGAAGTCTTGCGTATATTGTCCGAAGCCTCGGCGGTGATCGCTGAAGGCGAAGTGCTACAATTGACTGTAGCCCGCGATGTGACGACCACGACCGCCACCTATCTACAGATTATCAGCGCCAAGACCGCCGCCCTCTTTGCCGCTGCCTGCGAAGTAGGGGGGGTGATCGCCGGCCGTTCGCCAGCTGAATGTAAGGCCTTGCGCGATTATGGCGCCAATCTGGGGATCGCCTTTCAGATTGCCGACGATGTCCTTGATTACGCAGCTGATGGCGGCAAGCTGGGTAAAACCCTGGGCGATGATTTCCGCGAAGGCAAGATGACACTCCCTGTTATCCGCGCCCTAGAGAAAGCGGATAGCGATGAAGGCGCATTTTGGACGCGGGTTATGGCGGAACCCGAAGCCCAAACACCTGATGATTTAGCTCGCGCGCAAGCGTTGTTGCAAAAACATGAAGCCCTGAGTTTTGCCTTGGACGCGGCAGAAGATTATGCGCGTAAAGGAGCCGTCGCCCTCAAGCAATTGCCCGAGCACCCCATTCGGCGTGATTTGATCGACCTTATCCACTATGCCGTGCGGCGAGACCGTTGATTAAAGGTCTGAAATTTATGCAAAATTTTGCCGTTGTGTTGGCCTTTAAATGCTGTATAAAGATGCCTGTTTTTTAAAGCACCTCGGAATGTAGCTCAGCCTGGTAGAGTGCTTGCTTCGGGAGCAAGAGGCCCAGGGTTCGAATCCCTGCATTCCGACC
>JBEIPH010000227.1:0-3083 GCA_040377115.1 Micavibrio sp.
GCCGATCACCAATTTCGCCAAAACGCTCGACTTTGCCAAGATGTGCGGCACGGACGTGCCTGCATGGATGCACACATTGTTTGGCGGGTTGGATGACCAGCCGCAAACGCGCCAGCTGGTGGCGGCCACCGTTGCGGCCGAGCAATGCCGTGTGCTGTATGAAAACGGTGTGCGTGATTTCCATTTTTATACGCTGAACAGGGCAGAGCTGACATTGGCCATCTGCCACATGCTGGGTCTGCGCGCGAAAGACACGATCAGTAAAGCGGCTTAACGGCCAAATTTCGGCAAAAATTTACGAAGGCCGGTTTTGACAACAGGCGCATAGACTGGGTCTGGTTTGAGCTCGACGCTTGTTGAAATAATTGCCGCGCACAGACGCAGCATGTTTTGCTCAAATGCTTCTTTGCGCTCGTTTGCTGGCAGGTCTTTAACCAGAGATAGATTTTTACTGACATCTTGCATGGCGGCATCAAAGCCGATTTTGCGATAGGCGGTGATATAGCTTGAAAGCGATTTTTCATCGGCTTCAAGCAGATCGGTTTTTGCAAAAAGCTTTGCGCTGTGAAACTGCGCCTGATCCCACTCGATACCTGCGGCGTGTTCGGTGGCAGCATCGAGTGCCGCGCGGTAAAGCGAATGACCATGGCCAAGCATATAAGCGGTCGCGCCATAAACCTGCACGCCGTCTTTATACAGCTTCACAGGGATATCGATTTTTTTGTTGTGCAGGTTGTTGCGCATGGCATTGATCGTCGGATGGTCAATATCCGGCAGCAGGCCGCGCAGCATGTCTGGTGTGTAATTTGTCATGGGGAATGTTTAACATAATGCAACAACCAGTGCAAGCGGTTTTATAGACAATTTGGTCTTATAAAGTCTGTATTTTTAGGGCTTGGGCGGGGCGGGTGGTGTTGACGGCTTGTCGCGTTCAGTCTTTTGCTGGCGATAGCGGGTGATGAAATCGCCAATTGCATCTGGCACCGACAGGGGCGGGGATTGGGTCAGCATTTCTTGCAGCACCTTGCGACCATGCTCAAAGCTGCCGGTTGATTCTTTTGCGCCATAGGTTTTTTCAAGGGCGTCATAGATAGCAAGCGCGCGGCTGGCGCAGGCATGAAATTTCTTTTCATGCACATCAAAGTTGCCAACATGGCGATACATCAAATCATACAGACCCTGTGCATGGATAACATCAATGACGATGGCACATTCATCGGTGAATTTTTCAAAAGCGGTGATGTCGACTTTATAGCCTTTAAGCTGGCGCAGGTTGTTACGCGCCTGTACCAGTGCTTGTTCGGCTGCGACAATAAACTGTTCATTGTTCTGGCGTGATTTGCTGGTGGCGTATTGCTGCAGGCTTGTTTGTACCAATTCGATCTGGCTTACAAAGCTATCAAGTAGGTGCAAGGCGCGCAGCGCACCGATATCACCATGATTGTTATCGCGGCCAGCGCGGGTGTTGAACATATCAAACACAAACAGCGTGCTGGGCAGGCGTTTACCGGGTGGATTTAGGCCAAATTCGCTGGCGGGGCGGGCAACATGGCGGTCAGCACGCGCGATATCATCGGCATTAAATTCCGACGATGCGGGCAGCAGGCCAGATTGCGGGCGCGGCATGGGGATGCCACGTTTATCAAACACATATCCCTCGCGCTCGGTAAAGGCGCGGAAATGCAAAAAGCCCAGTGCGGGCGCATCGGGATAGAGAACATTAAAATCCTCTATGTTACCGCTGTGGTTCTTTTCAAGCTGCGCCATAAAACGCATGGCATGGGCAAAGGGCATACCTGCCTGTGTTTTTTCAACCCGCACATCGGCCTTGCCGTCGTGGCGCAGAATATGGGTGACGCGCTGCACGGCCCAGTCGGTTGCATCAGGGCTGACACGATAGGCTTCAAAATGAATATGCTCGCGCTCGTGGCGGGTATGGCGCATGGCAAAGCTGATGGTGCGGCAATGGGTGCCGAACATCGGGTCAAGCTCGCTGCCAGCGGGCGGCGTGTAATAGCGCGGCGTGGGCATACAGATGCCTTCTAAAAAGGACTCGGGTTATTTTTGATCCTGAAACCGTAGCATTTTTTGAAGGGGTGATCAATTTTTCAGCTATTTCAGGCGCTTGATATTGTAATTAAATTACAACAATGATTTTTAAATCTTTTTGCAGCCCTTGTCGCGTAAAATAGATATGTACCGCAACCGCCATCAGGGAGGGCTGATATAATGATCGACGACGCAGATCCGCCGCTGCCCCCCGTGGGCGAAGGCGAGGGCAAGGACAAAGGCTCGGTTATTACTGTCAATTTCAAGGAAGGGACCATCGTCAACAAGGTCCAGTTTGAAAACGAGGGCGGTATTCCAAAATTCCTGCGTGATCTGGCCAAATTCTCACGCCAGAACAAAGTAAAGTCCGTTGTCGTCATGACAATTGACGAAGACAACTATGTCGACTGGGTACATATTGCGGATTCAGAATATCATCTGGCGCTGGCCGCACTCTGTCTGGATGATATTCGTGATGACCTGAAGGCCGTTATCTTTGATGACGCGGAGGCTGAGGAGGAGTAGCCTCCGTCCTTGCCTCGGTTTTGATGTGCGCGACAAAACCTTCGCCGCTTGGTTGTGCCACCCCTCCGATAATAAAACGGCTTTGTGCTTCGGGCTGCGCTTGCTGACTCAGATGCGGCAGGGTGTTGTGTGATAAAACCTCGGGGCTATAGGCACGGGGCAGGATTTCACCAGTTAGCTTTGCCAGTTCTGACGATGTTCTGTTGTCATCTTTGCCAAGGCCATCAAACACCCCCAGCACGACAGACTGTTTGCCCAGATTTGTGTCTGGTGTCAGCGTGACGGCGACCACGGTGGTATTGTCCTCGTGGCCTGTTTTAACGGCGTTTTTGGTTAGTGTTGTGGCTATATCCTGCTGGTTTTGAAGCGCTTGAAAAATCTGTTGTTGCAAAGCGTCGTTTAGATTTTCGCGAGGGGATTTTACGTTCTTGCTTCTATTAAATAAATAAGCCTCGGAAAGCCCGTCGGTTGCAGCGACAAGCACAACCTTTTCACCATCATTAATTTTA
>JBEIPH010000202.1:0-3345 GCA_040377115.1 Micavibrio sp.
CCGATGAAGCTTTCTGGCTGGCCGTGCGCCCGAACCTTGAAATCCTCTCAGACATCAAGGAATGGTGGCGCATCGCAAAAGAAGACATTACGCCTGTCATCGAGGATACCGATTTTATCAGCACGGCTGCAGACCTCCTGCCCGAAGGCACATGGGACGGCACGACATGGCAGCAATGGGTTGACGCCATCAAGGCCAAAACAGACCGCAAGGGTAAACAGCTGTTTATGCCGCTGCGTTGCGCCATCACAGGTCAGGAACACGGGCCAGATCTTAAAGACCTGCTGCCCCTGATCGGCCGCCAGCGCGTGCTGGCACGTCTGAAAAAAGCTGCTTAATCTTTTATGGCAGGCACCAACAGCGCACAGGCATCTTCGGTTAAACTGGCTGTTGCCGCACCGGTCATCATCCTTGTACAACCACAATTGGGCGAAAATATCGGCATGTGTGCGCGCGCGATGCTTAATTGCGCCGTCACTGAATTGCGCATTGTGCGCCCGCGTGATGGCTGGCCCAATCCGGCCGCACTTTCGGCGTCATCTGGTGCTATCGGCGTTATAGAGAATGCCCGTATCTTTGAAACAACGGCCGATGCAATTGCCGATCTTGATTTCGTGCTGGCCACCACCGCGCGCCAACGCGACATGCTTAAACCCGTGCACAGTGCCGAGGAAGCCGGCAAGCTGATACACGCCCGCAACGCCGCCACAAATCGTGCGGCTTGCGGTATTTTGTTTGGGCCAGAGCGCACAGGCCTTGAAAATGACGATATTGCCCTTGCCAATGCTATTTTGAATATTCCGCTTAACCCTGGTTTTTCATCCCTCAATCTGGCGCAGGCTGTTTTACTGGTGTGTTACTGCTGGCTTTCGGCTGACAATCCCTTTGCCCTGACAACCAGCAGGGAAGAAGCCGATGAAAACAGCCTGCCCGCCAGCAAAGGTGATATTGAAAATTTCCTGCAACGACTTGAAACTAGCCTTGATGACAGCGGATTTTTCCGCAGCGAACCACACAAGCCATCCATCGTGCGCAATATCCGCAATTTCTTTTTCCGCGCGGCCCCTTCTATCCAAGAAGTTCGTACCCTGCAGGGGATTGTTTCGGCCCTTATCGCGCAACGTGGCAAAAAATAATGCTCAAGCAAAGCCACCTGAACATCACCATTGATGGACAGTTCGGGTCAACCGGCAAGGGATTGCTCAATGCCTGGATTGCAAAATCCGCGCAAAGCAAAATAGATATTGCTCTCAGCAACGCGGCCCCGAATGCGGGCCATACCTATATTGATGATACGGGCAAGGCGCGCACGGCCTATCACCTGCCGGTCAGTGGTATTCTGACGCCTGATGCGCGAATTTATTTGTGTGCCGGCAGTATCATCGACCCCGATCTGCTGGCGCGTGAGATGGCTGAATTTAATATCGACCCCCTGCGCCTGACCATTCATCCCCGTGCCTGTATCTTGCTGCCCGAACATACCGCACAAGAACAACAGGCAGACAGCGGTGCCACCGCCCTTGCCTCTACCCGCAAGGGGGTGGGCGCGGCACTGGCCGATAAAGTCGCACGTAAAAACGGCACGCGCACAGCAGAGCAGTATTTTGCCAATACCGCCCTTGCAAACTGTATAGGTGTCATCGACCTTGATAAAGAACTGCGCCAGCATGGCAAAACAGCCCTGCTGGAAGTACCACAGGGTTTTAGCCTGTCGATCAACCACGGGCTGGCCTATCCGTTTTGTACCAGCCGTGACATTACCGTCAGCAGCGCCCTGAATGATGCGGGGGCACATCCTGCCCTGCTTGGCAGCGTTATTGTCAGCCTGCGCAGCTTTCCTATACGCGTGGGTAATATCATTGATGATCAGGGACAGGAAATTGGCAATTCAGGCCCCTTTTATCCAGACAGCCGTGAAATTGACTGGGCAGATCTGGGCGTAACGCCCGAGCGCACGACAGTGACCAAACGTATCCGCCGCATCGCGACATTTTCATTTATCGAATACGACCTGATGTTGCGCCAGTTGCGGCCCGATACCGTATTTTTGAATTTCTGCAATTACCTGCAAAGCGCCACTGACACAGCAGACCTGCTGGCGGGTATGGCGCGCATAGAACAGGCTGCAGGGCTTGCCCCTGCGCATCTCTATGGCCTTGGGCCTGCTTGTGATGACGTCATCACCGCCGCTGATGCCGCAGATCTCTGGCAGGCCATCACCGCACATAAAAAAACCGCCGTGGTTTGACCCACGGCGATTTTTTGTTCGATTTCGTCGCGTGAAAATTAACGCGAGTAGAATTCGATAATCAGGTTTGGTTCCATGCGAACAGGGTATGGAACGTCTTCCAGTTTCGGGCCACGGATGAATTTGCCGGTGGCTGCTTTGTGGTCAACTTCCAGATAGGCAGGAACTTCGCGGTCCTGTGCTTGGCTGGCCATGATGTAGAGGGTCATGGTGCGGGATTTTTCACGCACGGTAACGATATCGCCATCACGCAGAGAGTATGAAGGAATGGTCACGCGCTTGCCGTTAACAAGAACATGGCCATGGCTGGCAAACTGGCGCGCAGCGAAGATGGTCGGTACGAATTTCATACGATAGATAGCAGCATCCAGACGACGCTCGAGCAGCTCGATCAGGTTGTGGCCGTTATCGCCTTTGCGACGGCGGGCTTCTTCGTAATACTTGTAGAATTGCTTTTCACCGATGTTGGCGTAGTAGCCCTTCAGCTTTTGCTTGGCATGCAGCTGGATCGCGTAATCGGTTGGCTTTTTGCGGTTTTGGCCGTGCTGGCCTGGGCCGTATTCGCGCTTGTTGAAAGGCGATTTTGCGCGGCCCCAGAGGTTGACGCCAAGACGGCGGTCAATTTTATGTTTTGCTTGTGGTCTTTTAGCCATGGTCTCGTTTCCTTTATTGTTGTCGCCGCATGATTTTTATACAGCATATATTGTCCCGCTTATCCGTTGCCGGAGGGTGACGGTGCCAAATGACATCCGCCCCACATTTGCGAGAATGCGCTCTTTATCGGGCAAAACGCCTGTATTGTCAAGCAAATCTGACCTTTTTGCCCTACTCCGCCCTAAAAATAACCATTTAAAATCAAATGGTTATTTTAATGACCGCGAATGGAGGGGCCTGAGGGCTTCTTTTTTTGCTCAAAACCCATGGCTGACAGCAATGGCGCCAGCGAAGCATCACGGGCGGCAACTGTGTTAAAAGCTGCCTGATAGCCATCACTGTTTCTGTTACGGGGCTGCAGTGAATAACCACACTTGCGGTCTACGTCTCCCACACGACCTTCCCAGGTTGTAAAGTAGTTATAGTCCTTAACACGGACGTAG
>JBEIPH010000266.1:0-2069 GCA_040377115.1 Micavibrio sp.
CGGAAATTGAGCATATTCTGACGGCGGGCGTGGCCTAGATATAAAAACGCCCTGCTTTCGGCAGGGCGCTTTTTTATAATTCAGACTCGAAGCGCGTTGAGCTTTTAAGCCGCTCTCTAATCCCTTATATCGACAACAACCATTTGAACGGCTTTGAGATCGCTTTCCTCGTTCGAGAGCAGGCGATCTTCCAGCGGTCCTCTTTGCTTGGCGTCGAGGGCCTGGTTGGAGACATTGCGCTTGAGGAGGGCTTTTGAAACCACATCTTCCTGCTGGGCGGCGAGGTTGTTTAAGCCTGTGGCGAGATTGGCCGCGCTTTGATTGCGCGGGGTGATGCCAAAGGCTTCGAGGGCAAGGAACAGGGCTTCTGCCTTGTTGTTGTTAAGGGGCTGGGTGGTGTTTACCAAAGTGTCGGCGTAGCTTGTGACCGTTACCTGACGGGGTTTGGTTGCCGCGACATCGCGGGCGATCTGATCCAATATGCGCCCTTCGCTTTTGCCGAGTGTGGCTGTCTGGGGGTCGAAGTAGACGACATAGGAGTTTGTAATCGGGTAAAGGCCCGTTGTGGCCTGCGTACCGTTGTATTTATAGACGATGGCATCCATGACTCTTCCCGATGTGCTGGAGATGAGCAGGACGTCCCTGTCCAGCAGTACGTGTTCATAGCCGCGCGGCACGGGGGACAGAAGCTGCTCCAGGGAGCGGGGCAATTCATAGAGAGTGATGTCCGACGGCAGGTTGCGCCCGATTTTGTATTGTTTTGTGGCGGTTGACGTGGAGCACTGGGCGTTCACTTTCCTTTTATAGTTTTTCTTGGGGCGTTCATCGCACAGGCGCGTGTAGTAATCGTACACCGCGTCCTTGTCGCCTGCGGAGAATTTTATGGATTGCTGGGAGCCGTAGTAACGGTCCCCGCTATTGGAACGGGAACTTTCGGCGTGGGCGTGCGTAGAGAAGATAAGGATGCTTGAAAAAATCATTATTTTTATCGTTTGGGGTAAATAAGCCATTTGCTCTTCCTGTGAAATAGGCGTGTCGGTCATACGCCAACGGCATATGGCCCGGTAGGTTCCCGCTTGTATCCGTGGAGACGAGGGGGCATGGCGATTGCCGGGCAGAGCCGCTAAGGATTTGAGCAGAATAGCGTTTATCTTAAAAAACGCGCAGATTTGTGGGCTTGTTTGCCTTTATTTTCGGCGGTTTGGCATGATTTTTGCTCTGTATTTATCTGGTAAGGCTTTAACCATGCGGTTAAGGCTATGAAAGTTACAACCTCAGTGGCAGGGAATGATCGGGAAAATCGGCAATATTCTGACGGGTGCGCAGAACAGCATCGTTCAGTCTATAAAGATTACGGGAACCCTTCTCGACAAGGTTCAATTACGCCTGTCCACGGGCAAAGAGGTTAATTCCGCAATCGATAACCCCACAAACTTTTTTGTATCGCGGTCGCTGTCGCAGAAGGCGGGCGATCTGATGAAGCTTCTGGATGGGATTTCAACGAGCATCGGCGCGATCCAGGCGGCTTCAACAGGGACTGAGGCTATTATAAAATTGATAGATCAGGCCGAGTCTTTGATGGATGAAGCCTTTATTGATGTTTATGCAACCGGCGTTAACTCGCTGCTGCCGACATTGACTGATGCGGATATCGCGGCTGTTCTCGCGGCCAATCCCGGAGTCACTTATAATCCGGCGTCGGAAAGTTTCTATCAGGTATCGCTGACTGCTGTGAACAGGACGACGGCCAACAATGCCGCGCAGACGACCACACTCATCGTGCCGCCGGGTGTTCCCGCTATATCAGGTGTCACCGGGCATTTGGCCAACGTGACTTCGCCGGAGGAAACCATTCACCTCAATTCACTGGCCCCCGGATTCAACGTCTGGATTGGCGGCAGCGATGCCGCCGTAGAGGGGGAATGGCGATGGACCGATGGTTTCGAAGCCGGGCAGCAATTCTGGCAAGGCGGCGTAGGGGGCAGTACAGTCGGCGGCTCTTATGCGCATTGGGGTGCTGGCGAACCGAACAACTCGGGTAACGAAGATTATATGCATCTGCGCCCTGA
>JBEIPH010000051.1:0-6696 GCA_040377115.1 Micavibrio sp.
CGGATATGATCCCGCGCATGACCGAGGGAATCTTTGGCAAAAAAAATATGCTGTTTGGCAAAATGCTTTCCGCTTGGGCGGAAATTGCGGGTGCTGAAATTGCCAGCCACACCGTACCGCTTGACCTGAAATTTCAGCGCACCGCCACGCAGGCCGAAAACGCCGCCAAGAAAACACCTGGCCAGGACATTTTGCATTTGGCGGTACAGCCCGCTTATGCGCTGGAGCTGAGCTACCAGCAAAGCTTGCTGATCGAGCGCATCAATGTCTACTTTGGCTATGGCGCCATCAAGGAGATACGCATCATTCAGAACTCCGAGGTTATGAATAATAAAAAGCGTATACCCACCGTTAAACGCCCCCTGACCATGCAGGAAAGCACCAAACTGGACTCAATCGTGGCCTCCGTTCAAGAAAACGATTTACAAACAGCACTAAAAAATCTAGGAAAAGCAATCATATCGCGTCAAAACGCGTCCAAGGAACCAAAACAGGATTAAAGGATACCGTCATGGCTAAAGTCGCCGCCAACACCCTGCGCAAGGGCATGGTTATCGAATACAACGAGAAACTCTGGGTCGTCATGGAAAACGAGCTGCGCTCGCCTGGCAAGGGTGCCGCCGTGGCACAGGTTGTCATGCGCGACCTCAAGAGCGGCAACAAAATGGATATCCGTTTTGCCACCCAGGACATGGTGGAGCGCGTGCGCGTGGACTCAGAAGAGTTCCAGTTCCTCTTTGCCAATGAAAACGAATACACTTTCATGCATATCGAAAATTACGAACAAATCATTGTCAGCCGCGAGCTGATCGGCGATGCCGCCGTATTTCTGCAAGACGGCATGGTCTGCCAGATGTCGATGACCGATGGCAAACCGCTGTCCGTCACCCTGCCAGAAACCGTCACCATGATGATTACCGAGGCTGATCCGGTTGTTAAAGGCCAGACAGCTTCTTCGTCTTACAAGCCAGCTGTTCTTGAAAACGGCGCGCGCGTTCTGGTACCGCCACACATCGAAAGCGGCACTCGTATCGTGGTGCGTACAGCTGACTCCTCTTACATCGAACGTGCCAAGGACTAATCACATACAATGTCTGTTCGCCGTTCCGCTATTATGAATGTTATGGTCGAGGCTGCTGAAAAAGCAGGCCGCTCACTTGTACGCGATTTCGGCGAGGTCGAAAATCTGCAGGTGTCCCGCAAGGGCCCGAATGATTTCGTGTCAAACGCAGACCATAAAGCCGAAAGAGTTGTGCGCGAGGTTCTTGAAAAAGGCCGCCCCAAATACGGCCTGATGCTGGAAGAAGGCGGCGAGCACAAAGGCGAAGATGGCGAACATCGCTTCATCGTTGACCCGCTTGATGGCACAACCAACTTCCTGCATGGCATTCCACATTGGTGCGTTTCTATCGCGCTTGAGCGTGCTGGCGAGATTGTTGCCGGTGTTGTGTTTGACCCAATCCTCAATGACCTGTTCTGGGCTGAAAAAGGCCTGGGTGCGCAAATGAACAACCGCCGCCTGCAAGTGGCAGGACGCAACGCACTGGCTGACAGTGTTATCTGCAGCGGTGGTGCTGATATGTCAGCGGCACGCCAGCTGGTTGAAAAACACGGTGCGTCCTTGCGCGATTACGGCAGTGCCTGCCTTGATCTGTGCTATGTCGCCTGTGGTCGTTTTGATGGCTATTTTGAATCAGGCCTCAAGCCATGGGACAAAGCAGCCGGCAGCCTGATCGTGCGCGAAGCCAGAGGCATCGTTACCGAACTGGATGGTGGCAAAGACACCACCTATGGCAATGGCATTCTGGCTGCTAATTCAGCCCTGCATACCGAGCTTGCCAAACTGGTTAAACCTGCCGCTACGCTCAAATCCGCTTCCTGATATTCCTCCAAGGAGCTTTTCCCATGATGCGTCTTTCTGCCGCTGCCGGACTTTTCCTGCTGGCCACAACTTCTATGGCCGTTGCACAGGACTCTCCCGGCTTTGACTTTAACGTCATCACCGAAGAAGCACCCGCCCCCGCTGCCGCCGAAGAAGGCGAAGAAGAAGTTGGCAAAATCACCGTCAGCCCCCCACCCGGCACCGTTAATGTAACCGAGGAAGTCAAAAAGGCCGCCGAGGAAGAAGAAGCCAAGGAAACACCAAAAGAAATCATCTGGGCAGAAACACCGCCCGAGCCTACGCAACAACCCGCAGACGAAGCCAAAGAAGTCGCAAAAGAAGAAACAGCACCAGAGCCAGAAGCTGTACAAGAAACCGCGCAAGAAGATGAAGCTGTAGAACCAGCACAATCCCAAACACCCGAACCACCTGTTGTGGCCGAACCAGAGACTGTGGTGACACCACCTGCTGCCCCTGTTGCGCCTGCACCTGTTATCAGCGCACCTCCCGCACCAGTAGCAGCAAGCCCGACTGCAACCGCTTCGCCCACGCCGCAAAGCTGGACTTCACCCGCTGCCAAATCACCCTATGAGCGTAATCGTGTTGTACCGCGTATTGAACTTGATGGCAGCCTGCCGCAACCAAAAATCGGCGCACCGTTTACAGCTCTTGGCGCGCCAGCTGAAATGCCCGTACCGGCAACCGCCTCTATGACTACACCCGCCGTTCAGACACCTGCACCTGTTATGGCGGCCGTCCCTGCCGCCGTTGGCATGCAACCAGTCTATGAACAGCCAGCCCTGCGCGCAGCCCCGCCTGCACCCGCACAGCCGGAAGTAACAACCATGGCCGAACCAGTGGCTGAAGCAGCCCCCGTAGCCCCAAAACCAGTTGCCGCTGCCATGCCTGAGGAAAAAATTGCACCCGCGGCACCTGAAGCTGCGCCAACACCTGCCCCCACACCTTCGTCCGCAAACGCCGCCGTAACGACGCTTGCCTTTGAAGGCAACAAAAGCGAACTGACCGCAGATATGCTGGCGCAGGTCGATGGCCTGATTGCACAGATGACGCAAAACCAGGCCCTGCGCCTGCAGGTTCGCGCCTTTGCCACAGCAGCAGATGGCAGCGAGATGACCGCCAAACGTGTGGCCCTGTCACGCGTGCTGGCTGTACGCTCGTATATGCTTGAAAAGGGCATTGCCCCGCTGCGCATTGATGTGCGCCCGCTTGGACTTGATACGGCTGATCGTATTGAACTCGAGTTTATCAATTAAGCTGCTTTAATCTGCAGACCTGCCAGATGTGTGTACAGGCTGTTACTGCCAAACAAGCTGTCATGCGTGCCGCTGGCAACAAGCTTGCCTGCATCAAGCACAACGATCATATCCGCCTCGCGCACGGTTGACAGGCGATGGGCGATAATCAATGTGGTGCGCCCACGCATCAGGGTTTTAAGAGCATCATGCACAGCAACCTCGTTGGCCGCATCAAGGGCCGAGGTTGCTTCGTCCAGCAGCAAAATGCGCGGATCTTTCAGCAAGGCACGCGCAATCGCCAGACGCTGGCGCTGACCACCGGAAAGCCTGTTGCCCCGCTCGCCAATAAGCGTGTCATAGCCCTGCGGCAAATCCATGATGAAATCATGGGCCTGCGCCTGCATCGCCACACGTCTTATATCCTCATCGCTTGCATCTGGCTTTGCCAGACGAATGTTTTCAGCCACACTGAGGGAAAAGACCACAGGATCTTGCGCCACAACCGCCATGCAATCGCGCACGTCTGATGGATGAAACCCGTCAATTGACTGCCCGTCGATCAAAATGCTGCCCTGCTGTGGATCATAAAAACGCTGCAACAGATGAAACAGCGTGCTTTTACCAGCCCCCGATGGACCGACAAGGGCCACGGTCTGGCCACCTTTGATTTCAAGAGTCAGGCCATCAATCGCCTTGCTTTCAAGGCGTGATGGATAACTAAAGGATACATTTTCAAATCTAAGGTCGCCGCGGTTAACAGGAAAGTGAACACGCGCGGTGTTGTGCGAGGCTACGCTAGGGCGGCTATCAAGCAATTGGCGGATACGATCAGCCGCGCCGTTGGCACGGTTAAAATCGCTCATCGCCTCGCTGACGGCTGCCACGGCACCGGCCACCATCGCGGCATAGAAGATAAAGGCAGAAAGTTCACCACCGGTCATTTCCCCGTTCAAAACCTTGTGTCCGCCCGCCCACAGCAAGATACCAATCGCGCCAAAAACAACAGCGATCACAAAAGCCGTCAGCAAGGCACGCACCCGCACATAGCGCAGGGCCGCCATATATGTTTCATCGGCCAGCTGCGCGAAAGATTTCAAAGCTGTCGCTTCATAGCCAAAAGACTGAATGGTCTGCAGCCCCTGCACTGTTTCATGGCTATAGGCGCTGATATCGCCAATACGGGTTTGTGTTTCGCGTGATTTAGCGCGCACACGGCGACCAAAATAGACCGCAGGCAATATCACAACAGGCACCGCCAGCAAGGCCAGCGCTGTCATTTTCGGGCTGACGAGCAAAAGCATGATGATGCCGCCAAACAGCATCAGGCTGTGGCGGAAGGCGGATGGCAAATTGCTGGTAATCACCAGTTGCAAAACAGTGGTATCTGCATTGATCTTGGCGACCTGATCACCTGTTTTAAGGCTATCCAGATAAACGCCATCCAGTGTCATCAGGTGGCTGTATATTTTTTTGCGCAAGTCGGCGATCACACGCTCGGCCACGCGATTAACCAGCTCAAAACGCGCGTAGCTGGCAAACGACATCAAAACAATCACAACAAACAGACCCAGCAAGGCCTGATTAAGCACTTGCCCTGACCCGTCGTTAAAACCTTGGTCGACAATCCCCTTCAACCCCCAGCCAATGGCCAACATCATCGATGACGCCACGACCATCGCCGCGATGCCACCCGTTAAAGGCCATTTATAGGGCCGCAGAAAGGGCATAAGCAGACCAAGCGCGGTTGCGCCCGTTTTTGCATCTGGCACGCCCTGGGGGGCTATTTGAGGGGTTATTTTTGACATTTTATGTAAATAAAATATCCTTTCCAGATATAGAATGCGCTGTTTTGCCCCAAAGTCAATAAATCCCTTGCATTTGTGAGCATCTGTAGCTAAAAAGTCGTTTCTGTAAAGAACAATGCCTCGCGGAGACGACCATGAAAGCAAATATTCACCCCGACTATCACGACATCAAAATCGTGATGACCGATGGTACCGAATTCACCACACGCAGCTGCTGGGGCAAACCTGGCGACACCATGCGTCTGGACATCGATCCCCTGAACCATCCAGCTTGGACCGGCGGTACGGGCAAAATCATGGATCGCGGCCGCATCGCTAAATTCGGCGACAAGTATGCAGGCCTTGGCATCGCTGCCAGCCCAGAAAAAGACGGCAAATAATCTTTTTCGAGCTTGATACAGTTTTTAAAAAAGCCGCCTTAACGGGCGGCTTTTTTATTTACGTTGGGAAATAATCTGGGCACGGCTGCGGTTAAATACCGTGCGTCCCTCGGGCCATGACAGCGGATAAGGCGTGGCATCGCGGGCCGCAATCAACATACCGGCCGCGTCCTCGCCCATCAGGTTGACCAATTGAAAATAGTTATTGTGATGATTATTGGACAAAAGCTGTCTGATCTTTGTTGAACTGGCAACAACAGCCTCAGGGTCACAGGCCGGCAGTTCACGCATTATATTCAAAGGCGGCTGTTTTTTACCCATCACCGCCATGCGAAAGAAGCCTTTCAGGGCGATTTCCTGCAGCGCGTCTTTGGTGCTTTCAATACGACCACGCATAACAACATCCGCCTGATGGCGTTTGGCCGTTGCCAGCGTGCTGTCTGAACCGTCCTCTATCACCACAAAACGTCGCAGATGGTCAGGCAGCATGGCTTCAAGCAACGCCACTGAATTTTGAGGATCCAGCAGTCGCTTTTTGGTCGGGTTTTTAATGGCTGCCACAACAAATTTTTCAGCAATCCCTGTACGCACAGCACGCTCGATGAGCGCGATATGCCCCTTATGTGGGGGGTCATAACTGCCCGGTATTAATGCTGTTGTTTCAAAATCCGACATTTCTAAAAAGCCTTTTTCAAATGACAAAAGCATTATAGCCTAGTTTATGTATTATGTCAAATAAAAATCTGGTGATCCAGCCAAAAACCTTGTGCGTAATAACCATGAAGTCGCCCACATGGGGGCTTCATGGTTCGGATTCGCCGGTTTGACCGGGTTTAAGCGGACAGGCGGCGATCCATTAACATCGCAACAGATATTGCTCATGGAGGATATCATGACCACCTTTGACTTTACCCCCCTTTTCCGTTCAACCGTCGGCTTTGACCGTCTTTCGCGCCTGCTCGAAACTTCGTCTCTGGCCGAACAGGGCGCGTCCTATCCGCCCTATAACATCGTCAAAATTAGTGATGATGATTACCGCATCACCATGGCAGTGGCCGGTTTTGGCGAGGACGACATTGAAATCGTCAGTCAAGACAACCAGCTGCTGGTTGGGGGCCGTATGGCGGCCAAGGAAAGCGCTGATCAAAGCGTAACCTATCTGCACCGCGGCATTGCCGAGCGTGCGTTTGAGCGCCGCTTCCAGCTGGCCGACCATATCAAGGTGACGGGCGCTGACCTTAACAATGGTTTGCTAACCATCACCCTGACGCGCGAAGTACCTGAGGAAATGAAACCGCGCAAGATTGCCATCACCTCAGCAACCGCCAAAGACAAGCTGATTGAAGGCAAACGCAAGACGGGCTAAGCAGCCA
>JBEIPH010000162.1:0-4029 GCA_040377115.1 Micavibrio sp.
CTTGTTGTTGATGGGATCGGCATGACTTCAAATACCTGGCTGACCAGTCTTGTTGCTGGTGTTTCAAACGGCAGCAACAGCCAGGTTTATCCGATGGCGCTTCTTGCAAACATTGGTGGCAACATGGTGATTACCGGTGCAACTATCATGGGCGCGCACCTGATTTTCTACTTCTTCTTGTCTATCCTGAGCACTGGGGCAAGCTTTTTGGGTATTGGTGTTGATCCTGACTTTACGCCACTGTCCAATGCCTACCCGTTTGAATTTGCATCTAAGCTTGGCGCCAGCATTCTTGCTGCCGGTATGATGCTTAAATTCTACGTGCCGCTGATTCCCTTTATCAGGACTGTGTTTTCGGTACTGACATGGATTATTTCAGTATTTGAAGCTGTTGCGCTTGTGCCTGTTGCTGCCTTGGCGCACCTAACGACAGAAGGTGACGGTCTTGCAGGATCTGCCAAGCAAGCCTGGATGCTTTGGCTGAATATTCTGTTGAGGCCAATTCTAACCGTTCTTGGTTATGTTGGGGCGCTTCTTGTGTTCAACGGATTTGTGGCCTACTTCAATGACTCGTTCATCGTGTCGATTGGCGCGGGTCTGCCAACCAAGGGCATACTGGGCCTTCTGACAGGGATTGTTGCAGCGCTTGCCTATGTGTTTATTATGTACACGGCTGCAAATACAGTCTTTAAAATGCTTGATCTGGTACCGAATGCGCTGATGCGTTGGATGGGTGGAACGCCTGACCAAAGCTTCGACGATCAAAGCGATCGCGGCATTATGTATGCTGCTTCTAACATGATTGCAAATAGCAGCAATAGTATGGTTACAAGACAGCGCAACAAAGATAGAGTTGAGGGCCGTCAGAAACCGAACACAAACGTAACGCAAGGATCTGGCCAAGGAAGCTAGTAAGCTTTTAAAAACCACCCCCGTCCTTTACCGGCGGGGGTGGTTTTCTTTTGGGGCTTTTTTTACGGTCACGCAGGGGGTAAGATTATCAACGGTTTAGCCAAACCATGTCCTGACCGGAGAAGCCATGTGTCGCGCCCTGCTGATGTCTGCTGTGCTGATTTCACTCTCGCTGCCTGCTTTGGCGGGCGACCTGCCAAAGCTGCATGGTTTGTCCATGTATGGCGATCTGAAATATCCCGCGAACTTTGCCCATCTTGACTACGTCAATCCTGAGGCGCCCAAGGGTGGCACTATTCGTTTTGCGGGGCAGGGCACGTTTGACAGTTTGCATCCTTATATCATCAAGGGTGTTGCCGCACCTGGCCTGTCACTGACAGTGCAGACACTGCTGTCTGGCACCGATGACGAGGCTTTTTCCGAGTACGGGCAGCTGGCTCAAAGTGCTGAAATGCCCGAGGATCGCAGTTTTGTTATCTTCAACATTAACCCAGCCGCTCGTTTCCATGATGGCAAGCCTGTGCTGGCCAGCGATGTTATGTGGACATTTAATACCCTGATCGAAAAAGGCCATCCGTTTTTCAGGGCCTATTACGCCGATGTGGCGGAAGTAAAAGCGGAGGGCAAGCATCGCGTTAAATTTACGTTCAAGGCGGCCGGTAATCGGGAGCTGCCGCTGATCATGGGGCAGCTGCCTGTGCTGGCTGAACATGACTGGAAAAACCGTGATTTCACCGCCACCCAGCAAGAAGCCATTTTAGGAAGCGGGCCGTACAAAATTGCAAAAGTAGACGCAGGCCGACGCATTGAATATGCGCGTGTCAAAGATTGGTGGGCGGCAGATCTGCCGATCAACAAGGGTCGTTATAACTTTGACACCATCACCTATGATCTTTTCCGCGATCAGGCTGTGTTGTTGCAAGCACTGTTTGCCGGTGAATACGATGTGCGTGAGGAAAATATTGCCAAGGCATGGACGGGTGAATATACGCACCCTGCGGTAACCTCGGGCAAGATCAAGAAAGAAGAAATCACCCACAACATATCAACGGGCATGCAGGCGTTTATATTCAACACCCGCCGCCCGTTTTTTGCCGATGCCGCCGTACGCGAGGCGCTGCAATATGCTTTTGACTATGAGTGGTCAAACAAGCAGTTTGCATCGGGCGCTTACAAACGCACCGCCAGTTACTTTGAAAACTCCGAGCTTGCCGCCCGTGGCGTGCCCGAGGGCAGGGTGCTGGAAATTTTACAAGAGCTTGCCAAAAAACACCCAGATGCCGTGCCCGCGCGCGCTTTGAGTGAGGCCTATCAAAATCCGGTGACTGACGGATCAGGCCGTGGTGTGCGCGCCAATCTGGCCAAGGCAAAAAAGATACTCGAAGAAGCTGGCTGGAAGCTGGGCGATGATGGTGTGCTGGCCAAAGACGGCGTTGCGCTGAAATTTGAAATCCTTTCAAACAGCGATGCGTTTGAGCGATGGGTGCAACCCATGATCGGTAATCTTAAAAAACTTGGGATTGTTGCAAACCTGCGCGTGGTTGATACGGCGCAGTATCAAAACCGCATGGACAGTTTTGACTATGACATTACTGTATCCACCTTCAGCCAGTCATTGTCACCCGGTAACGAGCAACGCGATTTTTGGCACTCGGAAAAAGCAGCCGTTAACGGCAGCCGCAACCTGATTGGCATCAAAAACCCCGCTGTTGATGCGCTGATTGACATGATCGTCAATGCGCCCGACCGCGCCGAGCTGGTGGCGCGCACACAGGCGCTTGATCGGGTTTTGCTGTGGCATTTCTATGTTATCCCCCAATGGCATATCGGCGCGCACCGCGTGGCTTACTGGAATAAATTTGGCCGCCCTGAAACGACCGCCAAATATGGGCTTGGTATTGCAGACACCTGGTGGTTTGATGCGCAAAAAGCAGCGCAGCTTTCAACCGGCATCACAGAAGAAAAAGGCAAATAATGGCCGCGTATATCCTGCGTCGATTGCTGTTGATGATCCCGACGTTGCTCGGGATTATCTTTCTTAATTTTGTCATCGTTCAATTGGCTCCCGGCGGGCCGGTCGAACAGATGATCGCCAAGCTGCAGGGCATGGATGTTGCAGCCACCGCGCGTATTTCAGGTGGCGGGTCAGACGTTGTGTCGGCAACCAGCCAGATGGAAACGCTGGCCGGATCATCTGGCTCCAGCAAGTATCGGGGTGCGCAGGGGCTTGATCCTGAATTTATCGCTGATCTGGAACGCCAATTTGGCTTTGATAAGCCAGTGGGCGAGCGTTTTGCGCTGATGCTTAAAAATTATTTGCAGTTTGATTTTGGCGAAAGCTATTTTCAGGACAAACGGGTGGTTGATCTGGTGCTCGAAAAGATGCCGGTCTCCATTTCCCTTGGTCTGTGGACGACGTTGCTGATTTACATGATCTCTATTCCGCTTGGCATTAAAAAAGCTGTGCGTGACGGATCGAAATTTGATGTCTGGACCAGCGGTGTGATTATCGCCGGTTATGCCATTCCGGGATTTTTGTTTGCCATCTTGCTGATTGTTCTGTTTGCGGGCGGCAAGTATTTTGATTTGTTCCCCTTGCGCGGTCTGGTGTCTGACAATTGGGCAGAGCTAAGCTGGCCCATGCGTATCGTTGACTATTTCTGGCATCTGGCCCTGCCGGTCACCGCCATGGTGATTAGCGGATTTGCCAGCCTGACCATTTTGACCAAAAATTCCTTCCTTGAGGAAATAAATAAGCAATATGTGCTGACCGCGCGCGCCAAGGGGCTGAGCGAAAACCATGTGCTTTACCGCCATGTGTTTCGCAATGCCATGTTGATTGTGATTGCGGGTTTTCCGGCGGCATTGATGGGTATTTTCCTGACCGGATCGTTGCTGATTGAAACGATTTTCTCGCTTGATGGGCTTGGCTTGCTGGGGTTTGAATCGGCGCTTAACCGTGATTATCCTGTGATGTTTGGCACGCTGTATATCTTTACTTTGCTGGGTTTTGCCATCAAGCTGATCAGCGATCTGACGATGACCTGGGTGGACCCGCGCATTGATTTTAACGCACAGGGGGCGCGCTGAGCATGGTTTTCTCCCCCATCACCCAAC